>NZ_JBHUDX010000093.1:10778-33291 GCF_042678285.1 Streptomyces caeni | reverse complement strand
GGTGCCGCCGCCGACCCGTTTCCGTGGGCCCGGACGCCGGATTTGATCGATCATCGCTCATCTGTTACGTAAAGATTTCATCTGAGAGCAACATCTGGCACGCAGTGCCTTGCCGAGTGACACGCCGTGCCATACGGTGAAGGGGTCCGGGCGGCCGGCGTGCAGAGACCTCTCGTACGCCGGCTGTCCCCGCAAGCCACGGCGAGCGCGCCCGGACGCCTGCGTCACAGGCAACTTCCCGCGCCACAAAGCGCTGCCACAGCACCACCCCGCCGAACCGACGGCACCCCTCACACCAGCAGCAGCACCGACGTAACCCTCAGCGTCTCCCCTCAAGACGCCATTCGCCGGAGGCACCACCGTGAAGGACATCCTGGACGCGATCCAGTCGGGGACGGCCACGTCCGCCGACTTCGCCGCCCTGCCGCTCCCCGACTCGTACCGCGCGGTCACCGTGCACAAGGACGAGACGGAGATGTTCGCGGGGCTCAGCACCCGTGACAAGGACCCCCGCAAGTCCCTGCACCTCGACGACGTCCCGCTGCCCGAGCTGGGACCGGGCGAGGCCCTCGTCGCCGTCATGGCCTCCTCGGTCAACTACAACTCGGTGTGGACGTCGATCTTCGAACCGCTGCCGACCTTCGGCTTCCTGGAGCGCTACGGAAAGCTCTCCGAGCTGACCAAGCGCCACGACCTGCCGTACCACATCATCGGCTCCGACCTCGCGGGCGTGGTCCTGCGCACCGGCCCGGGCGTCAACGCCTGGAAGCCGGGCGACGAGGTCGTCGCGCACTGCCTGTCGGTGGAGCTGGAGTCCTCCGACGGCCACAACGACACCATGCTCGACCCCGAGCAGCGCATCTGGGGCTTCGAGACCAACTTCGGCGGCCTCGCCGAGATCGCGCTCGTCAAGTCCAACCAGCTGATGCCCAAACCGGGCCACCTGAGCTGGGAGGAGGCCGCCGCCCCCGGCCTGGTCAACTCGACCGCCTACCGGCAGCTCGTCTCCCGCAACGGCGCCCAGATGAAGCAGGGCGACAACGTGCTGATCTGGGGCGCGAGCGGCGGCCTCGGCTCGTACGCCACACAGTTCGCGCTCGCGGGCGGCGCCACCCCGATCTGTGTCGTCTCCAGCGAGCAGAAGGCCGAGATCTGCCGGAAGATGGGCGCCGAGCTGATCATCGACCGCAACGCCGAGGACTACCGGTTCTGGAAGGACGAGCACACCCAGGACCCCAAGGAGTGGAAGCGGTTCGGCAAGCGCATCCGCGAGCTGACGGGCGGCGAAGACGTGGACATCGTCTTCGAGCACCCCGGCCGTGAGACCTTCGGCGCCTCGGTGTACGTCACGAGGAAGGGCGGCACGATCGTGACCTGCGCCTCCACCTCGGGCTACCAGCACCAGTACGACAACCGCTACCTGTGGATGTCCCTGAAGCGGATCGTCGGCTCCCACTTCGCCAACTACCGCGAGGCGTGGGAGGCCAACCGGCTCGTCTCCAAGGGCAAGATCCACCCGACGCTGTCGAAGGTCTACCCGCTGGAGGAGACCGGCCAGGCCGCCTACGACGTGCACCGCAACCTCCACCAGGGCAAGGTCGGCGTGCTGTGCCTCGCGCCCCAGGAGGGCCTGGGCGTGCGCGACGAGGAGATGCGCGCGGAGCACATCGACGCCATCAACCGCTTCCGGAACATCTGAGGTCGCACATGAGTGAGCGTCAGAAGGACCGGCCGTGGCTGATGCGTACCTACGCCGGTCACTCCACGGCCGAGGCGTCCAACGAGTTGTACCGGCGCAACCTCGCCAAGGGCCAGACCGGCCTGTCGGTGGCGTTCGACCTGCCGACGCAGACCGGCTACGACCCCGACCACGTCCTCGCCCGCGGCGAGGTCGGCCGGGTCGGGGTCCCGGTCGCGCACCTCGGTGATATGCGCCGGCTGTTCCAGGACATCCCGCTGGAGCAGATGAACACGTCGATGACCATCAACGCCACCGCCATGTGGCTGCTGGCGCTCTACCAGGTCGTCGCCGAGGAGCAGGGCGCCGACATCACCAAGCTCCAGGGGACGACCCAGAACGACATCGTCAAGGAGTACCTGTCCCGCGGCACGCACGTGTTCCCGCCCGGGCCCTCGCTCCGGCTGACGACCGACATGATCGCGTACACGGTCTCCCACATCCCCAAGTGGAACCCGATCAACATCTGCAGCTACCACCTGCAGGAGGCGGGCGCCACGCCGGTGCAGGAGATCGCGTACGCGATGTCGACGGCGATCGCCGTCCTCGACGCGGTGCGCGACAGCGGGCAGGTGCCGCAGGAACGCATGGGCGACGTCGTCGGCCGCATCTCCTTCTTCGTGAACGCGGGCGTCCGCTTCGTCGAGGAGATGTGCAAGATGCGGGCCTTCGGCCGGATCTGGGACCGGATCACACGCGAGCGCTACGGCATCGAGGACCCCAAGCACCGCCGCTTCCGCTACGGCGTCCAGGTCAACTCCCTGGGCCTGACGGAGGCCCAGCCGGAGAACAACGTCCAGCGGATCGTGCTCGAGATGCTGGCCGTGACCCTGTCGAAGGACGCCCGCGCACGTGCCGTGCAGCTCCCGGCCTGGAACGAGGCGCTGGGTCTTCCCCGGCCCTGGGACCAGCAGTGGTCGCTGCGCATCCAGCAGGTGCTCGCGCACGAGAGCGACCTGCTGGAGTACGGCGACATCTTCGAAGGCTCCAAGGTCGTCGAGGCCAAGGTGAACGAGCTCGTCGAGGAGTCGTTCGCCGAGATCGAGCGCATCCAGGAGATGGGCGGCGCCATGGCCGCCGTCGAGTCCGGCTACCTCAAGTCGCAGCTCGTCGCCTCGCACGCGGAGCGCCGGGCCCGCATCGAGTCCGGCCAGGAGAAGATCGTCGGCGTCAACATCTTCGAGACGACCGAGCCCAACCCGCTCACGGCCGACCTGGACACCGCGATCCAGACCGTCGACCCGGCGGTCGAGGCCCGCGTCGTCACCGCGCTCCAGGAATGGCGCGACACCCGCTACCAACCGCCCTTCAACCACCCGCGCCCGTGCAAGGCGCTGGAGCGGCTGAAGGAGGCGGCCAAGGGTACCGACAACCTCATGGAGGCCACCCTGGAGTGCGCCCGCGCCGGGGTCACCACCGGCGAGTGGGCCGGGGCCCTCAGGGAGGTGTTCGGCGAGTTCCGCGCGCCGACCGGGGTCTCCTCCGCGCCGGTCGCCGTGGCCGCCGAGGAGGGCACGGCCCTCGCCGCGGTGCGCCGCAAGGTGGACGCCACCGCCCGGGAGCTCGGCGTCGGCAAGCTCCGCTTCCTGGTGGGCAAGCCCGGCCTGGACGGTCACTCCAACGGCGCCGAGCAGATCGCCGTGCGGGCCCGTGACGCCGGGTTCGAGGTGGTCTACCAGGGCATCCGGCTGACACCGGAGCAGATCGTGGACGCGGCCCTCGCCGAGGACGTGCACGCGGTCGGCCTCTCGATCCTCTCCGGCTCCCACTCCCGGCTGGTGCCGGACGTGCTGGAGCGGCTGCGCGCTGCCGGTGCTGCCGATATCCCGGTGATCGCCGGCGGGATCATCCCCAGCGGCGACGCCGAGCAGCTCAGGGCCGCGGGAGTGGCCGCGGTCTTCACCCCGAAGGACTTCGACATCACCGGGATCATCGGCCGTATCGTCGACGAGATCCGCACAGCGAACAAGCTCGACCCCCTGGAGGTCCCCGCATGACTACGCCCGTCAACCGCCTGCGTCCGCGGCGCTCCTGCCTCGCGGTCCCCGGGAGCAACCCCCGCTTCCTGGAGAAGGCGCAGGGCCTCCCCGCCGACCAGGTCTTCCTCGACCTGGAGGACGCGTGCGCCCCGCTGGCCAAGCCGGAGGCGCGCCACACCATCGTGAAGTTCCTCAACGAGGGCGACTGGACCGGCAAGACCAGGGTCGTACGCGTCAACGACTGGACGACCGAGTGGACGTACCGTGACGTCGTGACGGTCGTCGAGGGCGCCGGCCCGAACCTCGACTGCATCATGCTGCCGAAGGTGCAGAACGCCGAACAGGTCGTCGCGCTCGACCTGCTGCTGACGCAGATCGAGAAGACGATGGGCTTCGAGGTCGGCCGCATCGGCATCGAGGCGCAGATCGAGAACGCGCAGGGCCTCAACAACGTCAACGAGATCGCGCAGGCTTCCCCTCGCATCGAGACGATCATCTTCGGCCCGGCCGACTTCATGGCGTCGATCAACATGAAGTCGCTGGTCGTGGGCGAGCAGCCGCCCGGCTACCCGGCGGACGCCTACCACTACATCCTGATGAAGATCCTGATGGCCGCCCGTGCCAACAACCTCCAGGCGATCGACGGCCCCTACCTGCAGATCCGCAACGTGGACGGCTTCCGCGAGGTCGCGGCGCGTGCCGCCGCGCTCGGCTTCGACGGCAAGTGGGTGCTGCACCCGGGCCAGGTGGACGCCGCCAACGAGGTGTTCTCGCCCTCCCAGGAGGACTACGACCACGCCGAGCTGATCCTGGACGCGTACGAGTACTGCACGTCCGAGGCGGGCGGCAAGAAGGGCTCGGCGATGCTCGGCGACGAGATGATCGACGAGGCGAGCCGCAAGATGGCGCTGGTCATCGCGGGCAAGGGCCGCGCCGCCGGCATGCAGCGCACCAGCACGTTCGAGATCCCGGAGGCGTAGGGCCATGCAGTTCGGACGCACCTACGAGGAGTTCGAGGTCGGGGCGACGTACAAGCACTGGCCGGGCAAGACGGTCACGGAGTACGACGACCACCTGTTCTGTCTCCTCACCATGAACCACCACCCGCTCCACATGGACACGAACTATGCGGAGAAGACGACGGACTTCGGCAAGAACGTCGTCGTCGGCAACTACATCTACTCGCTGCTGCTCGGCATGTCCGTGCCGGACGTCTCCGGCAAGGCGATCGCCAACCTGGAGATCGAGTCGCTCAAGCACGTGGCGCCGACCTTCCACGGGGACACGATCTACGGCGAGACGACCGTGCTCGACAAGTGGCCGTCGAAGTCGAAGAACGACCGCGGCATCGTGCATGTCGAGACCAAGGGCTACAAGCAGGACGGCACGCTGGTGTGCGTGTTCCGCCGCAAGGTGATGGTCCCCACCGAGACGTACATCAAGGAGCGCGGCGGCGAGCAGCCCGGCCGCCCGGAGCTGAAGCAGCAGGAGAAGTAGCCATGGCACGACTCGCCCAGACCGCCGGTCTGACGGACGTCCAGCAGGAGATCGTCTCCACGGTCCGGGACTTCGTGGACAAGGAGATCATCCCGGTCGCGACGGAGCTGGAGCACCGCGACGAGTACCCGCAGCAGATCGTCGACGGCCTCAAGGAGCTGGGCCTGTTCGGCCTGATGATCCCCGAGGAGTACGGCGGCCTGGGCGAGTCGCTCCTCACCTACGCGCTGTGCGTGGAGGAGATCGCCCGCGGCTGGATGTCGGTCTCCGGCATCATCAACACGCACTTCATCGTGGCGTACATGCTCAAGCAGCACGGCACGCAGGAGCAGAAGGACCACTTCCTGCCGAAGATGGCGCTGGGCGAGATCCGCGGCGCCTTCTCGATGTCGGAGCCCGGGCTGGGCTCCGATGTGTCGGCCATCACGTCGAAGGCGGTCAAGGACGGCGACGAGTACGTCCTCAACGGCCAGAAGATGTGGCTGACGAACGGCGGCACGTCCTCGCTCGTCGCCGTTCTCGTCCGAAGTGACGAAGGACACCCCGAGGGCACGGCGCCCCACAAGTCGATGACGACCTTCCTGGTGGAGAAGGAGCCCGGCTTCGGAGAGGTCCGCCCCGGCCTCACGGTCCCCGGGAAGATCGACAAGATGGGCTACAAGGGCGTGGACACCACGGAGCTCATCATGGACGGCCTGCGTGTTCCGGCCGACCGGGTGCTCGGCGGGGTCACCGGCCGCGGCTTCTACCAGATGATGGACGGCGTCGAGGTCGGCCGGGTGAACGTCGCGGCGCGTGGCTGCGGCGTTGCTCAGCGCGCCTTCGAGCTGGGCGTCTCCTACGCCCAGCAGCGGCACACCTTCGGCAAGCCGATCGCCCAGCACCAGGCCATCCAGTTCAAGCTGGCCGAGATGGCTACCAAGGTCGAGGCCGCTCATGCCATGATGGTGAATGCAGCGCGCAAAAAGGACTCGGGTGAACGAAACGACCTCGAAGCAGGGATGGCGAAGTACCTCGCCTCCGAGTACTGCAAGGAGGTCGTGGAGGATGCCTTCCGGATCCACGGCGGCTACGGCTTCTCGAAGGAGTACGAGATCGAGCGCCTCTACCGTGAGGCCCCGATGCTGCTCATCGGCGAAGGCACCGCCGAAATCCAGAAAATGATCATCGGTCGCCGGCTGCTCGAAGAGTATCGACTGCAGGGGTAAGTGCCCGTGTTCGGGGTGTTTTCTTCACGAAGAAGATCACACCCCGTCAACACTCTTCGGCCGCCGACTCGGCTTCCTGGCTTGCCCAGTTGCGGCCCATGACCGGTACGATCGCCGGAAAGCCGCCGTCCCCCGTCGAAGCGCGGCATCATCCGCTACGAAGGTCATCCATGCCCCACAGCCAAACCTCTGCACCACGCGGCCGGGTCCGCCTCGCGCGCGGAGCATCGCCGTGGCTTCTCCCGACCGTTGCCACCGCAGCCCTCAGCCTGGCCCGGGCCCGCCGCTCCGGCGCCGCCAAGGCCGTGGCCGTGCCCGCCACCGCGCTGGCGGCGGGCATGCTGTGGTTCTTCCGCGACCCCGAGCGCGAGATCACCCGGGGCCGGGTCATCTCGCCCGCCGACGGTGTGGTGCAGAGCATCATGCCGTGGAAGGACGGGCGCACCCGCGTCGCGATCTTCATGAGCCCGCTCAACGTGCACGTCAACCGCGCCCCGCTCGCCGGCACGGTGACGTCGGTCGAGCACATCCCGGGCGGCTTCGTTCCCGCGTTCAACAAGGAGAGCGAGAACAACGAGCGCGTCGTCTGGCACTTCGACACCGAACTCGGTGACATCGAGATGATCCAGATCGCCGGCGCCGTCGCCCGCCGTATCGTGCCCTACCTGCCCCAGGGCACCAAGGTCGAGCAGGGCGACCGCATCGGTCTGATCCGCTTCGGCTCGCGCGTCGACCTCTACCTGCCCGAGGGCGTGGACGTCGCGGTGGAGGTCGGCCAGAAGACCGTGGCTGGGGTGACTCGTCTTGACCGTGATTGATCCCGATACCCAGTCCGACTGGGTGCCGGAGGCGGACGACGTGGACGAGGAGGAGATGCCTCTCTCGCTCCGCCTCTCGATAGCGGACACCCTCACCCTCGGCAACGCCACATGCGGCTTCATGGCGGTGTACTTCACCACCACCGGCATTCTGATCCCGCACCTGACGGGCAACGACGAGTCGACCGGCATGGCCCGGCACAGCGCGGCCACGGCCGTCATCCTGATGCTGTGCGCGGCCGTCTTCGACCTGTTCGACGGCCTCGTGGCCCGCAAGCTGCGCTCCTCCCCGATGGGCGCGGAGCTGGACAACCTCTCCGACCTGATCAGCTTCGGCCTGGCGCCCGCGTACTTCGTGCTGGTCTACGGCATGGTCGCGGACGACGCGCACCAGAGAGTGGCCGCGCTCGGAGCGATCGTGGTGCTGCTCGCCGTGGTCCTGAGACTGGCCCGCTTCTCTTGCGTGACGATGAAGGACGGCATGTTCCAGGGCATGCCCTCGCCCTTCGGCGCGCTGACGGTGGTCTCGATCGTCCTGCTGGAGCTGCCGTTCTTCGCCACCCTGCTGGCGATCCTCGGCACAGCGTGGCTGATGGTGAGCCGCGTGGAGTACCCCAAGCCCCGGGGCCGCCTGGCGGTCGCGATGCTGGCCTGGATCGTCCTGTCCATGGGCCTCCTGGCGGCATGGGCGTTCGACGCCCCCAGCGGTCAGCTCCTCCTCCAGACGGGCTGTGCGCTGCAGCTGGTCATGGGCGCGGTGATCCCGCTGTTCGCCACGGCCCGCCGTGTCCACAACTTCCGGGACAACCGCCGCGAGGCACGGGCGGCGCAGCTGCCGTAGGGCCGGTGACGGCGTCTACGGCCGTACGGCGGCCATAGACGGCCATACGACGGGAAGGGCCCCGAACCATACGGTTCGGGGCCCTTCGTCTGCCCACCGCTCCCCCCTCGAACCGGGCCTCCGGAGCCGGCATCGGCGGCCGGGGGGCCGGTTGCCGGGACGGCTGGGGGCGGCCGGGACATGGCCGATGGGCAGCGGCCGGGACGACCGAGACCGAAGAGCCAGGAGCCGGAGCTACCGGGAGCCCGAGGGGCGGGACGCCCCAGACCGAAGAAGCGGAAGCCGGAACCACCAGGAACCCGAGAGACAAGACGACCGGGACCGAAGAACCAGAAGCCGGAGCTACCGGGAGCCCGAGGGGCGGGACGCCCCAGACCGAAGAAGCGGAAGCCGGAACCACCAGGAACCCGAGAGACAAGACGACCGGGAGCGGGACGGCCGGGGGTGCGGTGCCGGTTCCGGTCGTATCCGGGTGGCAGCGGCTTTCCGTCAGGCCAGGAAGTCCCGGGCGATCCGCTCTGCCACCCGCTCAAGGATCGGTCCTGCCTCCGCGATGCACCTCGCGACGTCAGGCTCCGTCTCCGTCAGCGGGTAGGCCCGGCGGATGCCGGCCCGCCCCAGCACCGCCGGCGGCAGGGCCAGGCGGCCGCAGACCGCGACCACCTCCTTGCCGGCCGCCCGCGCGGCGGCGGCGACGCCCGCCGGGGCCTTGC
The DNA here is from genome assembly GCF_042678285.1 of Streptomyces caeni. Classification (NCBI taxonomy): domain Bacteria; kingdom Bacillati; phylum Actinomycetota; class Actinomycetes; order Kitasatosporales; family Streptomycetaceae; genus Streptomyces; species Streptomyces caeni. The sequence continues at coordinate 24,497 of NZ_JBHUDX010000093.1, read as the reverse complement.
CGTGCAGCGTCTGCTCGTCCAGCGAGCCCTCGCCCGTGATCACCAGCGAAGCCCGCTCCAGCGCCGGCGCGAAGCCCAGCACGTCCAGCATGACCTCGATGCCGGGCCGGAACCGCGCGCCGAGGATCAGCGCCCCGTACCCGATGCCGCCCGCGGCGCCGGCACCGGGGGACGCGGCGTACTGAGCCGCCCGGGGACCGACCGCCTCCTCCAGCACCTTCGCGTAGTGGGCGAGCGCCGCATCCAGCGTCGCCACGTCGTTTGGCGAGGCACCCTTCTGCGGCCCGTACACGGCCGGCGCGCCCGTCGGCCCGGTCAGCGGATTGTCGACGTCGCTCGCCAGCACCAGGTCGACCGAGGCCAGCCGCGGGTCGAGGCCCGACAGATCGGCACGGGCGAGTTCCGGCAGGCCGCCCCCGCCCGGTGCCACCGGCTCTCCCCCGCCGTCGAGGAGGCGCGCCCCGAGCGCGGACAGCATCCCCGCGCCCCCGTCCGTCGTCGCGCTCCCCCCGACCCCGAACACGATCGTCCGCGCCCCGGCGTCCAGCGCCGCCCGCAGCAGTTCCCCGGCGCCGTACGTGGACGCGGTCAGCGGCGCGAAGACCCCGGCGGGCAGCCGCTGCAGCCCGCTCGCCTCCGCCATCTCCACGACCGCGGTGTCACCGCGCAGCGCGAACGCCGCCGTCACCTCCTGACCGAGGGGACCCGCGACCCGCACCCCACGCCGCTCGAACCCGGCCGCGACCGCCGCGTCCACCGTCCCGTCCCCGCCGTCGGCCACGGGCAGCGCCTCGACTTCGAGGTCCGGCACGACTCTGCGCAGCCCCCTCGTCACCCGCTCGGCGACCTGCACGGCCGTCAGCGACCCCCTGAACTTGTCCGCGGCGATGAGTACCCGCCGCGCCGGCCGGGTGTCGTTCACTGCAGCGTCCGCCACCTGCATCCCCTTGCTCTCCACGCCTTGCGCACGTCAAGGCAGTCGCGCCGCTGTGACCCTAACCGGAGCCCGCACCGGCCGTCATGCCTTCAGCCGTGGGAGCGTGAGGGGCGCACCAATGCCTCAGGGATGCGCAGCAGATCGTGTCCGCGAGGTGTGCCCCGACCTCTGGTTACGCTTCCTGAATGACCACTCCAGACTTCGCCGCCTACATCGCCTCCCTCCCCCGCATCATCGCCGGCGCCGCCGCGCTCTTCCGCGACGCCGAGGGCCGGGTGCTGCTCGTCGAGCCCAACTACCGTGACGGCTGGACGCTTCCGGGCGGAACGATCGAGTCGGACGACGGGGAGACACCGCGGCAGGGTGCCCGGCGGGAGACCGCCGAGGAGATCGGACTCGACGTCGGGCTCGGGCGGCTGCTCGCGGTGGACTGGGTGCACGGGGTGGGGCGGCCGCCCCTGGTGGCGTATGTGTACGACGGCGGGGTGCTCGCCGAGGACGACATCAAGGCGATCCGTCTGCAGGAGGAGGAACTGCTGTCCTGGCGGTTCGTGCCGCGCGACGGACTCACCGGGTACCTGCCGGGCGAGCTGGGCCTGCGTGTCCTGGCCGCACTCGACGTGCTTGCCGAGGGCGCGGGGACGGCGGAGCTGGAGAACGGCCACCGGGTCGGCTGACGGCGAGGCGCCGGACGGCTGCGGCTCCGCCACCGCCGGGGGCCGATATCCGTTCGCCGCGTCCGGATCGCCCGGCCTACCCTCGGTCGCATGACCAAGCCCCTCGTCGCCGTCCTGAGCGGTGCCGGCATCTCGACCGATTCCGGGATCCCCGACTACCGCGGGCCCAACGGTCTGTGGCGCCGGGATCCCGAGGCCGAGAAGCTCGTGACGTACCAGTACTACATGGGCGATCCGGAGATCCGGCGGCGCTCATGGCAGATGCGGCGCGAGAACCGGGCGCTGACGGCCGAGCCGAACGCCGCGCACCGGGCCCTTGCCGAGCTGGAGCGGTCCGGCGTGGCCGTGCGCGTGATCACGCAGAACGTCGACGGGCTGCACCAGCTCGCCGGGATGCCCGCCCGCAAGGTGCTCGAACTGCACGGCACGGTCCGCAGCGTCGTCTGCACACGCTGTCATGCGCGCGGGTCCATGGAGGACGCGCTCGCCCGTGTCGAGGCCGGCGAGGACGACCCGCTGTGCCTGGAGTGCGGCGGGATCCTCAAGTCGGCCACGGTGATGTTCGGCGAACGGCTCGACCCCGTCGTCCTCGGCGAGGCCGTCGCCATCACCAAGGCGTGCACCGTGTTCATCGCCGTCGGCAGCAGCCTCCAGGTCCAGCCCGCCGCCGGACTCGCGGGCGTGGCCGCCGACCACGGCGCGCGGCTGGTCATCGTCAACGCCGAACCGACACCGTACGACGACCTGGCCGACGAGGTGATCCGCGAACCCATCGGCACCGCCCTGCCCGAACTGCTGCGCCGTCTTCGCCGGACCGGTCCCTGAACGGTCTCGCCGGCGTGGGAAAGCCCCGCGTCCGGCCCGACCGGGCGGTGTCCGGTGAGTCGAGCGGCCGGGCCGCGTTCACCGGCTGTGGAACAGCAGCGGGTGTTCCGGGTCAAAGGAGCAGATGAGGAATCCGCCGTGGCCACCGCACTTCGAATGCCGCCCCGACCGCTGCAGACTTGTCCCGCTTCCGCTGGAAGTTCAGCACCCCGGGAACACTGACCTCGACGGTGGCGAAGGTTCCGACGATTCCAGTCCGGACCTGCACGTCACTTGCCGCCATGTCCCCCCTGCTGTCAAGGTCGCGTTCTGCGGTACGCCCCGGGCGAGCCGGGTCGCGTCCGCACCCGCGTGACCATGCAAGGTGCTCGGCGGCGGTCTCCCGGCGCTACGGGGAGCGGGTGACGCGGATCTTGGACTGGCCGTGGGGCAGTTCCTCCCAGTCCTCCATGAAGCGGGCCGCAAGGCCGTGGTTTTGGGCCAGGGCGAGGAGTGTCTCGGTGCGGTAGTAGAAGTCCTCCCGCAGCACGTGGTGTTCCTCGCCCTCGGTGCGGTCGAAGGTGAAGTCGAACCAGCCGCCCGGTGCGAGCACCCTGCCGACGTTGGCCAGGCACTCCTCGATGACCGGCAGCGGCGAGTGCGAGAAGACGCTGTGCGCATGCACCACGTCGAAGTGGGCGTCCGGCAGGAAGCGCAGCGTCAGGTCTCGTACGGGAGTCAGGGTGGGGAGCCGTTTCTGCAGGCCCATCGCCACGATCGTGTCGTGCGCGGCGAAGAGGATGTCGGGCGAGATGTCGATGCCGTAGTAGTGCCCCGGCTCCAGGTGGCGGATGAACCGCCAGCCTCCGCGCAGGTTGCCGCAGCCGATCTCCAGCATGCGGTGCCGCGGGAGCAGACCATGGCCGAGCAGATAGTCGAACTGCATCGCCCCCAGTGCCAGCCACCGCTCACGGTTGCGGCTGCCGACGGCCGCGTCCGGGTCGGCGCGGGTGTCGGACCGCATCACGGCGCGGTAGTAGGAGACGTGGTCCGGCGAGCGGTGACGCAGCCACACGTCCCGGGCGGCTCGGGCCATATGGCGCGGCACCCGCTCGGGATGGCGCAGGGCGTAGGCGATGCGGTGCCCGAGGGCGGCGCGATTGGCGCTGACGTTCTTGGCCGGCACGCGGTTCTTCCTTCCCGGCTGGCACGAACGCGGCGGCCGACCGCCGCGCCCCGCGGATCCTGACGCGGGCCCCGGTGCATGGGCGGCAGATCCTGCTCGGCCGACCGGCCGCGGTCCCGAGGCGGTTCGGACGACCCCCGCATCGGACGATCCCCGCATCGGCCGGCCGGCTGATGCGGGCCGACGTGTGCAGCGTGAAACACGGGAGGGCGACGCGCAAGTCGTCCCCTGCGCGGAAAAGGCGGTGAGACGGGCACGAGAAGGCCGTGCGCCGATCCGGACCGGCGTCGAACCCGCGCCCCCTCCCGGCAGCCCGCACGCCGTCCGCCGTCTGGCCCGCTGGGCTCCGTGTCGGCCGTCCGGGTGGTTCGGCTCGCCCACACGGCGCTCAGAAGAGGGCCGTGCCGCTCTCGAAGTCCAGCAGGCGCTTCTTGCGGTCCAGGCCGCCGCCGTAGCCCGTCAGACCGCCGTTCGCGCCCACGACTCGGTGGCAGGGCACGATGATGCCGATCGGGTTCTTGCCGTTGGCGAGGCCGACAGCGCGCGAGGCGCCCGGGTTGCCCAGGGCGTCGGCGAGTTGGCCGTACGAGCGGGTCTCGCCGTAGGGGATCATGCGCAACTGCTCCCAGACGCTGTGCTGGAAGGGCGTGCCCTGCAGGCGCAGTTCCAGGGTGAACTCCTTCAACTCGCCCGCAAAATAAGCCGCCAGTTGCTCGGCCGCCTCGTCGAAGGGCGTGTCGTCGCGCTCGCCGAAGGCCTCCTCGGGTGGACGGTGACGCTGGCCCACCATGTAGAGGCCGGACAGGACGCCGTCCGTACCGACCAGGGTCAGGGGGCCGTACGGGCTGTCGATCACGGTGTGCTGCTTCATGGAAGGTCCTCACACGGGAAGGAAGTTGATCGGGTGACCGTCCGTCGCCCACAGGTACTGGACCGCGTACGCCCGCCACGGCCGCCAGGCCGCCGCGCGTGCCGTGAGCGCGGCCGGGGTGGACGGCAGTCCCAGTCCCTGTGCGGCGCGCCGGATGCCGAGGTCGGTCGGCAGGAACGCGTCAGGATCGCCGAGCGCGCGCATGGCGATCACGTCGACCGTCCAGGGGCCGAAGCCGGGCAGGGACAGCAGCCGGGCGCGGCTGTCCTCCCAGTCGCTCTCGACGCCGAGGTGAAGTGATCCATCGGCGAGCCGGCGGACGAGTGTGGCGAACGTGGTGCGGCGGGTGCGCGGCATCGCGAGCGTGGCCGGGTCGAGCGCGGCGAGTGCCTCGGGCGCCGGGAACAGGTGGGTGAGGCCGCCTTCGCGATCGTGGACCGGTTCGCCGTGGGCGGTGACCAGGCGGGCCGCGTGGGTGCGGGCGGCGGCCGTGGAGACCTGCTGGCCCAGAACGGCCCGTACGGCGAATTCCGCCTCGTCGACGGTGCGCGGCACCCGGCGGCCGGGTGCCTTGTCGACCAGGGGCGCGAGCACCGGATCCGTGCGCAGTTGGCCGTCGACCGCGACCGGGTCTGCGTCCAGGTCGAGCATGCGGCGACAGCGGCTGATGGCGACGGGCAGGTCGCGCATGTCGCTGAGGGTGAGGCGGCAGGCGATGTGGTCGGCCTGCGGGGTCAGCGCCACGATCCCATGGCCGAACGGCAGCCGCAGCGTGCGCCGGTACGCGCCGTCCCGCCACTCCTCCACGCCGGGCACGGCGGTCGCGGCGAGGTGGCCGAAGAGGTTGTCGGGGTTGAGCGGGGCGCGGAACGGCAGTCGCAGGCTCAGGGCCCCCGGAGCCATCGCCGTCGTCCGCGGCAGGCGGTCGCGCAGTTCGCTCGGGGAGAGCGCGAAGACCTCACGCACGGTGTCGTTGAAGGTGCGGATGGAGGAGAATCCGGCCGCGAACGCGATCTCCGCCATCGGCAGCGCGGTCGTCTCGATGAGCAGCCGGGCGGTCTGGGCGCGCTGGGCCCGGGCGAGCGCGAGAGGTCCGGCGCCGAGTTCGCCGAGGAGCTGGCGCTCGATCTGACGGGTGCTGTAGCCGAGGCGGACGGCGAGGCCGGGCACGCCCTCGCGGTCGACGACGCCGTCGGCGATGAGCCGCATGGCGCGGGCGACGAGATCGGCGCGGTGGTTCCACTCGGGGGAGCCGGGACTGGTGTCCGGGCGGCAGCGCTTGCAGGCCCGGAATCCGGCCTGCTGGCATGCGGCCGCGCTCGGGTGGAACGTCATGTTCTCCGGCTTCGGCGGCACGGCCGGGCAGCTGGGCCGGCAGTAGATCCGCGTGGTCAGGACCGCCGTGAAGAACCAGCCGTCGAAGCGCGCGTCCTTGGACCGTACGGCTCTCAGGCAACGCTCCCTGTCGTGGTGCATCCCGTTCCGCATGGCTCCAGCATCGGGCATGGGCAGGGGCCCGGCTGGCGGGAATGCGACATGTACGTGGGCCGACCAGCCGTTTCCGCGATCGCGACCGGGCGATCCGGGCGCCGCCGCTCACGAACAGGAGTACCGGAGGGCTCCCTGGCCGTGTAGGTCGGCTCGCTGTCGTCACGTCTCCGCCAGTCGGCGTGTTCCGGTGCTGACCCCGGCGGAGTCGAGGACCCCCTGGCCGGCGGGGGGAGCGGGCTTCTTCCTGCCCCAAGATCTCCATCCCATGGTCGGCAATGCTATGGGGCGGCCGGTCGGACGCGGTCCCTTCAGACCGCCGGGCCGCCGGGCCGCCAGGACACCAGGCCGCCAGGCCGCCAGGCCGCCAGGCCGCCAAGACGCAGGGACGCCAGGACGCCAGGACACCAGGACGCCAAGACGCAGGGACGCCAAGACGCAGGGACGCCAAGACGCAGGGACGCCAGGACGCCAGGACGCCAGGGCGCCAGGGCGCCGGGACGCCGGGGCGCCGGGACGCCGAAACCTCAGGCCAGTTGCCCGGCGAACGCCTCGTAGGCCCGTTCGTCGAAGAGGACGAACCTGACCTCCTCGACCTCCGTCGCCGCGGCCCTGACCGTCTCCACCGCGATCCGGGCCGCGTCCTCCAGCGGCCAGCCGTAGACACCGGCGGAGACGGCCGGGAACGCGACCGTGCGGGCGCCGAGTTCGTCGGCGACGCGCAGGGCTTCCCGGTAGCACGAGGCCAGCAGTGCCGAGCGGTCCTCCTGGGGGGAGAATCGCGGGCCCACCGTGTGGATCACCCAGTGCGCGTCCAGGTCGCCCGCCGTGGTCGCGACGGCCTGACCTGTTCGCAGCCCTTTGCCGTACCGAGAGGCACGGAGTCTGCGGCAGTCCTCCAGGATCGCGGGGCCGCCGCGCCGGTGGATCGCCCCGTCCACCCCTCCCCCGCCCAGCAGCGAGGAGTTGGCCGCGTTGACGATCGCGTCGGCGCTCTGCCGGGTGATGTCGCCCCGGAGCAGCGTGATGGCTGTCATGTCTGCCGCAGCCTACGCCAGACGGCCTTCGCCGCGTTGTGGCCCGACATGCCGTGGACGCCGGGCCCCGGCGGGGTGGCCGACGAGCAGATGAAGACGGCCGGGTGAGGGGTGCCGTAGGGGAACAGGGAGAGTTTGGGACGGAGGAGGAGCTGGAGTCCGGACGCCGCGCCGGAGGCGATGTCACCGCCGACGTAGTTGGCGTTGCGGGCGGCCAGTTCGGGCGGGCCCGCGGTGGCGCGGGCCAGGACGCGGTCGCGGAAACCCGGTGCGAAGCGCTCCAGTTGGCGTTCCATGGCGTCGGTGAGGTCGCCGGTCCAGCCGTTCGGCACATGGCCGTACACCCAGAAGACCTGCTTGCCCTCGGGGGCGCGGGTGGGATCGGCGACGCTGGGCTGCACGGTGATCAGGAACGGCCTGTCCGGCGCGCGCCCCTCTCTGGACGCCGCGCGCAGGGCGGCGCCGATCTCCTCGCTGTCCGCCCCGATCTGCACGGTGCCTGCGGCGCGCGCCTCCTCGGCGGTCCACGGCACGGGGCCGTCGAGGGCGTAGTCGATCTTGAAGACTCCGGGGCCGTAGCGGTAGCTCTCGTAGTACCTGCCGAAGCCCGCGATGCGGGCCAGGGCGGTGGGCGAGGTGTCGAAGACGTACGCACGGGCCGGAGGCAGGTCGTCGAGGCGCTTGACCTCGTAGTCGGTGTGGAGGGCGCCGCCGAGGTCCTTGAGATAGGCGGCGAGGGCGTCCGAGACGGACTGGGAGCCGCCGCGGGCCACCGGCCAGCCGCGGGCGTGCGCGGCCAGCGCGAAGACCAGGCCGATCGCGCCGGTGGCGAACCCGTCGAGCGGTGCCATCACATGCGCGACGAGCCCGGAGAACAGCGTCTTCGCCCGCTCGTCGCGGAAGCGGCGCATCAGCCACGTCGACGGGGGCAGGCCGACGAGGCCGAAGCGGGCCAGGGTGACCGGGTCCCGTGGGAGGGCCGTGAGCGGCAGGGACATGAAGTCGCGGGCCAGCGTGTCCCAGCGGTACAGGAAGGGCTCCACCAGCCGCCGGTACGTCCCCGCGTCGCGCGGCCCGAACGAGGCGGCCGTCTCGGCCACGGACCGGGACAGCACCGCGGCCGTGCCGTCGGGGAAGGGATGCGCCATCGGCAGTTCGGCGTGCAGCCACTCGAGTCCGTACCGCTGCAGGGGCAGCGCTCTGAACGCGGGCGAGTTGATGCCGAGGGGGTGCGCCGCGGAGCACGGGTCGTGCCGGAAGCCGGGCAGCGTCAGCTCCTCGGTGCAAGCGCCTCCGCCGATGGTGTCGCGGGCCTCGAAGACCGCCACGGAGAAGCCGCGGCGGGCCAGCTCCACGGCAGCCGTCAGCCCGTTGGGCCCCGCCCCCACCACGACCGCATCGAGCATCGACGGCACCTTCGGACTCCTTCGTCAGCCGGTGGCCTCTGAGGATCAGGATATGCCGGTGGACCGGCAGCCCGCGGGGCGCGGGGTCACCTCCCGATGAAGCGACGGTTTCGCTCGGGCGGTCTCGCACGCGCCGGTCGGGCGGTGTCCCCGGCCCGGGATCAGACGGTGTCGGAGAGCAGCTCCACCACCCGGCGTGCCGTGGCCTCGTCCCGGGCGGCGGTGAACGGCAGGGCGTTGCCGCCCGTGACGCGGAACCGTTCGCCCGTCAGCGTCAGGTGTGCGCCGCCCGCCTCCTCGACCAGGAGGAGTCCCGCCGCGTGATCCCAGGCCGCCTCCCACGAGAAGGCTGTCGCGTCCAGCCGGCCCTGCGCGATGTGGAGGTACTCCAGGCCCGCCGAGCCGCACGAGCGCGGGCGGACGCCCTCCGTCTGCAGGCCGAGGAGGGCGCGCTTCTGCTCGTCCGTCGTGTAGAACGGGTGGGACGTGGCCACCTCGAGGTCACGGCCCGGCGCGGGCGAGCCGGACCGCAGGCGCTCACCGTCGAGGAACGCGCCCCCGCCCCGCGTCGCCGTGGCGAATCGGTCCAGGGCCGGCGCGTACATCCACGAGGCGTACACGACACCCCGCTGGGCGAGCGCCACCAGCGTGCAGAATCCGGGATCGCCGTGGACGAACTGGCGGGTGCCGTCGACCGGGTCGATGATCCAGACCGGTGCCTCGCCCCGGATCGCGTCGTAGGTCGCCGGATTGGCGTGGACCGCCTCCTCGCCCACCACGACCGAGCAGGGCAGCATCTTGGAGAGCGCCTCGGTCAGATACACCTCGGCCCTGCGGTCGGCGTCCGTGACCAGGTCGTGCGGGCCGTTCTTCTCGTCGACCTCGTGCGCGGCGAGCTGCCGGAAGCGCGGCATGATCTCCATGCCGGCGGCCCTGCGGACGGCCTCCTCGACGTCGGACGTGCCGTGGGCGAGAAACTCCTCGATGGTTTCCATGTCTTCGATCATGGCTCCATGAGAGCATGCGCCCCTGACATTCCTCGCCGAGCCGGTGTACCGCGGGTGGAATCGGCATGAAGACGGGGCGTCACGGCGCCCGGGTTCAGCGGCCGACCGCGTAGCCCTGCATGCCGCGGGGATTCGCCGCCGCCGACAGCACACCCGTCTCCGGATCCCGGGCCACCGCGCACAGCCGCCCCTCGGACCAGGGATCACCGACGGTCACGTCATGGCCGCGGCGGCGCAGTTCCTCGACGACCCCGGGGTCCATGCGGGACTCGACGGTGACGCTGCCGGGGCGCATCCCGCGCGGGTAGAAGGATCCCGGGAAACCGTCGTTGTGCCAGTTCGGGGCATCGACGGCGCCCTGGAGGTCGAGGCCGCCACGGACCGGCGGGCGCAGCACGGCCGCCAGGAAGAAGTGTGTCTGCCACTGGTCCTGCTGGTCACCGCCCGGTGTGCCGAACGCGAGTACCGGTTCCCCGTCACGCAACGCGATCGACGGGGTGAGGGTGGTACGAGGGCGGCGGCCGGGTGTCAGGGAGTTGGGCAGCCCCTCGTCCAGCCAGGTCATCTGGAGGCGGGTGCCGAGCGGAAAGCCGAGTTCGGGCACCACCGGGTTGGACTGCAGCCAGCCGCCGCTGGGCGTGGCCGCGACCATGTTGCCCCAGCGGTCGACGACATCCAGATGGCAGGTGTCGCCGCGGGTGCTCCCGTCCGCCGCCACGGCCGGCTCCCCGCTCCCGGTCGCACGGGCCACCGTGGGCTCGCCGGCCCCGAGGGCGTCGAAGCCCGGCTCGCCGCCGGCCACGACGCGCGCGTACTCGCTCAGGCGCGGAACACGGCCCCCGGGGGCTCCGGGCCGCAGCTCGTACGACGCCTTGTCGCCGATCAGGGCGCGCCGCTCGGCGTTGTAGGCGTCCGACAGCAGTTCCCCGAGCGGCACGTCGGCCGCGTCGCCGTACCACGCCTCGCGGTCGGCCATGGCGAGCTTGCAGCCCTCGATCAGCAGGTGCACGTACTGCGCGGAGCCGTACGGCGGCAGCTCGGGCGGGAGCAGGGCGAGCTGCTGCAGCAGGGCGGGACCCTGGCTCCAGGGGCCCGCCTTGCACACGGTCCAGCCGTTCCAGTCGTATGTCGCCGGAGCCTCGTAGGAGGCGGACCAGCCCGCCAGGTCGGCGGCCGTCAGGGTGCCCTCGTGCCGCTCACCGCTGGTGTCCATGGTGGGCCGCCGCGCCTGGCGCACCAGAGCCTCGGCGATGAAGCCGGACCGCCACACCTCCCGCGCCGCCTCGATCTGCGCCGTCCGGTCGCCCGCCTGTGACACCTCGGCGAGCAGCCGCTTCCAGGTGGCGGCCAGCGCGGGATTGCGCAGCAGCGCGCCGGGGCGCGGCGGCCGCCCGCCCGGCAGGTACACCTCGGCCGACGACGTCCACTCCGTCTCGAACAGCCGGCGCACGCTCTCGACGGTCTCTCCGACGCGCTCCACGGGGGCGTGCCCGTGTTCGGCGTAGCCGATGGCGTAGACCAGGACGTCGGCGAGGGACTTGGTTCCGTGGTCGCGCAGGAGGAGCATCCAGGCGTCGAACGCGCCCGGCACGGCCGCGGCGAGCGGCCCGGTGCCGGGGACGAGGTCAAGACCCAGTCCCCGGTAGTGATCGATCGTGGCCGCGGCGGGAGCGACTCCCTGCCCGCACAGCACCCGCACCTCGCCGCCCGCCGGGGCGAGGAGGATCGGGACCTCACCGGCGGGCCCGTTCAGGTGCGGCTCCACGACGTGGAGGACGAAGGCTCCCGCCACGGCCGCGTCGTACGCGTTGCCGCCGCTCTCCAGCACGGCCATCGCCGACTGGGAGGCCAGCCAGTGGGTGGAGGACACCATGCCGAAGGTGCCCTGGAGCGTGGGCCGGGTGGTGAACCGCATGTCTCACCTCGATGGTCGCGCGCGGCGGTCTGTCCTGGCTGCCGGGCGGGGACGGGACGCGAACACGGTACGGCGACGGGGAGGGCGGTCACCATGGTGCCCCCGGTGAAGAGGGGGCCGCCCCCTGCGGCGCACGCCGGACGCGGCCCCTCGTGCACCCCGGATGCCGACGCCCGGCGCCGAGTGATCGATCCGGTCCACGCGGTTCATTCGGTTCATCCTGTTCGTCACGTTATGGGAGGGTGACATCCCACGGTGGGGGTATTCAGTGGGTATGAACCATATGGACCAGGACAGGGAAGCGGGCGGCACCCAGGACGTGCGCTACCGCGCCTCCGAGCCGGCGCGGCCCCTGGGCGTGGAGCCCGGCGGGGTGCCGCCGGGCGAGACCCCGCCCGGCGAGAGCTGCATCTCGGGCGCCGCCCCGAAGCAGAGTTATGACCGCACACGCGGTTGGGCCAAGGCACCGATGACCGCGATCCTCGTCCTCACGGTGCTGGTGGCCGCGTTCTTCCTGGCCTACGCGGTGATGCTCGCGGTGTGAGCGGTGCTGCGACCGGGAGACCGGTCCGGGTGGCGGGCGGCGGCCCGGCGCCCGGGGGTCATGCGGTGCGCGCCCGCACCAGGCCGGACTCGTAGGCGAACACCACGAGCTGGGCACGGTCGCGGGCGCCCAGCTTTGTCATGGCATGGCTGATGTGCGTCTTGGCCGTGAACGGACTGATGACCATGTGCGCGGCGATCTCCTCGTTCGTCAGGCCGCGGGCGGCCAGCGCCGTGACCTCGCGTTCGCGGGGGGTCAGGGTCTCCAGGCCCGGTGCCGTCGCCCGGTCCGGGGGCCGGGCCACGAACTCTCCGACGAGGGTGCGGGTGACGGACGGCGACAACAGCGCCCCGCCACGCGCGACCACCTCGATCGCCTGCAGCAGGTCGGCGGGCTCGGTGTCCTTCAGCAGGAACCCGCTGGCGCCGGCCCGCAGCGCCTCGAAGACGTACTCGTCCAGGGCGTAGTTGGTGAGGATCACCACGCGGACGGCCGCGGGCGCCGGGTCGGCGGCTATCCGGCGGGTCGCCTCGATACCCGTCATCACCGGCATCTGCACGTCGATCAGCGCGATGTCGGGCACCTGCGCGCGCACCAGCGCCAGCCCCCGCTCGCCGTCGGCAGCCTCGCCCACCACCTCGATGCCGTCCTCGGCGTCCAGCAGTGCCCGGAAGCCGGCGCGCATCAGGGCCTGGTCGTCGACGAGCGCGACTCTGATGCGGGCCCTCGGCCCATCCGCCGCGTTCACGATGCCCCCTCCGCCGGCGCCAGCGGCAGTGCGGCCCGCACCGAGAAGCCTCCCTGCGCCCGGGGCGCGGCGTGCAGGGTGCCGCCCAGGGCGGTGACCCGTTCGCGCATGCCGGTCAGTCCCGTGCCGGGGGTGGGCGGCCGCGACGGGGAGGCGGAGCCGTCGTCGTCGACCCGGACGGCCAACGCCTCACGGCCGTAGGCGAGATGGACGCTGACCCTGGCGGGGCCGGCGTGCCGCGCCGCGTTCGTCAGCGCCTCCTGGACGATGCGGTACGCGGCGCGGTCCACGGCCGCCGGCAGCGGGCGTTCGTCCCCCGTGACCGTCAACTCGGCGGCCAGGCCCGCCGCGCGGGCCCGCTCCACGAGCAGCGCGGGCGTGCCGGTGCCGCCCTCGTCGGTGCGCAGCACGTCCAGCGTGGCGCGCAGTTCACGCATCGCCTCGCCGCTCGCCTCCTGGATGGCGAGCAGCGCGGGCGACACCTCCTGACCGCGCTTGCGGGCGAGATGGACGGCAAATCTGGGCACCGCGTTCGCCTTCCACTTCATCAACCGGATCGTCTCGGCCCTTCTCACCGAACGGCTGCTGCCGGGAAACGCGCAGCGGCTGCGGCCGGTACGGAGCATCGCCGGCCGAGCGATCGCCGGGACCGTGCGCAGGCGCGCCGTGCCCGGCGCGTCGCTGCCCCTGCTCGACGGCCTCGGACCGGGGCCGGCCTGGGCGGCCGGGACACCCGTCGGTCCCGCCTACGCCGCGCTGCGCTCGGCCGCCTCGGCGGGCGGGGACCTGCTCGACGAGGCCGACCGGGCCCTGGTGCGGGAGGCCGTCCGGACATGGGACGGTGCGCACCCTCCGCTCGCGTGGGAAGAACTGCCCGGCCGCTCCCGGCCCGGGGCCCGGCTCGCGCTGCTGGCGGCGCTCGCCCCGTACCGGATCGCCGATGAGGACGTGGCCGCCTGGCGTGCGCCGGGCCGCACCGACCGGTGTCTGGTTCGCCTGGTCGCGTACGGCGCCTTCGCCGCCGTCGACCGCGTCGAGTCCGCGCTCCCCCTTCCGGCCGCCCGGGAGGCGCGATGAGCGCAGCCGCCGGCTCCCGCCG
>NZ_JBHUDX010000093.1:0-10747 GCF_042678285.1 Streptomyces caeni | reverse complement strand
GGCCCCGGCGGGGGGCGCCTGCCGCGCTGCGGCGGAGCCGGTGTCGGACCGATCGGGACACTGCCGAGCGAACCGGGCACGGGGGGTGCCGCTGCGGCGGCATGATGCACAGTCACCGCACAGGCACGGAGCGAGTTCGCCCTTCCGCCCCACAGAGAGTCATGTGACACTGGCGTCCCCGTCCGCAGTGTGGACTCACTCCGCACCGTCCCCCCACGAGAAGTGCGCCGTGCATTCTCTTCCGCTGCCGCTCGCCCTGACCGCGCGACTGCTGCCGGTCGCCGTGCTCGCCTCCGCGGGCTGGGCCCTGTCGTCCGGGCCGCTCGCCGCGGCCCCGGCCACCGACCACGCATCGGGGCGCTCCACCCAGAGCGCCCGGGACTCCGGCGGTGCCTCCTCGCCCGAAGCGTCCCCAGCGGCCAAGAAGTACGCCGTCGCGCCTGTACCGTGCCCGAGCCTGCCCGCGGCGACGATCAAGTCGCTGGTCCCGGGCGCCAAACCGGCGGGCGAGGAGATCCCCTCCACGGACAGGTCGGTACGGCGCACCTGCTCCTGGAACGCGCTCAAGGGCTACGACTACCGGTGGCTCGACGTGACCTTCGAGATCATGGAATCGGATGCGCAGGCGCAGAAGTCCTACGCGGAGCGCATCTCGGAGAAGAGCGGCGGAGGGGCGGTGCCCGGTCTCGGCGACGCGGCCTACTCCGTGGTGAACCTCAGCACCGAGGACAAGCAGCAGACGCGTGAGGGGGTCGTGCTGGTCCGCGCGTCCAACGCGCTGGTGGCCGTCACGTACAACGGCAGCGACTTCGAGACGAAGAAGGCGCCCGCCACGGACGAGATCAACAAGGGGGCCATCAAGGCCGCGAAGGACGCGGTGGCCGCGCTGGAGGACGGTCAGAAGACGAGCTGACCGTCCTCCCGCCCGGTGCGGGTCAGGCCGTGGCCTCCTCCCGGCCGCGCGCCAGCATGAGCAGTACGTACAGCAGCATCGAGGTGCCGAGGCCGACCGCCCAGCCGTAGTCGGCGAGCGGCTTGAGGGCCGGGACGAGGCGGCCGTCGACCAGTGGATGGAAGTCCGCGCCGCCGACCGCCAGCACGCCGCCCGCCAGGAAGGCCACCACGGCACGCCAGTTCCAGCCGCCCTCGTACCAGTAGCGGCCGCCCGTGCGGTACAGGTCGGACAGGTCCAGCCGGGTGCGGCGCAGGATCCAGTAGTCGGCGATGAGGATGCCGGCCACCGTGCCGAGCAGACCGCCGACCAGGCCGAGCCAGGTGAAGATGTAGCCCTGCGGGTCGGAGTACAGCTTCCACGGGAAGATCAGCACGCCGAGGACGCAGGTGGCGAGGGCACCGGCGCGGAAACTGATGCGCTGGGGCGCGATGTTGGAGAAGTCGAACGCCGGCGAGACCATGTTGGCCGCGATGTTCACGGACAGGGTCGCCACGAGGACGGTCACCAGGGCGTAGAGCAGACCGACCTCGTTGTCCGTCTTGGCGGCCAGCTGCACCGGGTCCCAGACGGGTTGGCCGTACACGGCCTGTGAGCCCGAGGTGACCAGCACCGACAGGAACGCGAACAGGGTCATCGTGGTCGGCAGGCCGAGCGACTGGCCCCAGGTCTGGGCCTTCTGGCTTCTGCCGTAGCGGGTGAAGTCCGGGATGTTCAGCGACAGCGTGGACCAGAAGCCGATCATGCCCATGAGCGAGGGGGCGAACAGCTTCCAGAAGTCCCCGCCCCAGCCCAGCCTGGACGGCTGGTCGAACAGCGGACCGAGGCCGCCCGCCTTGTCGCTCATCCACCACAGCATCACGAAGGCGCCGACGAGCACGAAGGGCGCCGCCCAGTTCTCGAAGCGGCGGATGGTCTCCATACCGCGGTAGATGATGACGACCTGCAGCGCCCAGAAGATCGCGAAGGACAGCCACATCGTCCAGGCGTAGCCGCCGATGGCCGACGCGTTCGCCCAGCTGTCGCCGATGAGCTTGCCGGCGAGGAAGTAGATCGCCTCGCCTCCGATCCAGGTCTGGATGCCGAACCAGCCGCATGCCACCAACGCCCGCACGACGGCGGGCAGGTTGGCGCCGCGCACACCGAAGGATGCGCGGGCGAAGACGGGGAAGGGAATGCCGTACTTGGGTCCGGCGTGCCCGGTGAGCAGCATCGGGACCAGCACGATCACATTGGCCAGGGCGATGGTGAACACCGCCTGCTTCCAGTCCATGCCGACGGCGATCAGGCCGGAGGCGAGGGTCCAGGAGGCCGTGTTGTGGGCCATGCCGACCCACAGCGCGGAGAAGTTGTACGTGGTCCAGGTGCGCTTCCCGGCGGGGACCGGAAGCAGGTCCTCGTTGGCGTACGGGCCACTCGGCGGTGGGGAGCCCGGGGCGATCTCCACGCGCCCGTCGGGAAGGGTGACTTGGGCGGACGGCGGTATCGCCGTGGGAGCGGTGTCGGTCATGAGCAGGCCAATCATGAGGTGGGTCGGGAAAGGCCCGTGCGGGGCGGCGCCGATGGGGGGTGCGCGAGAAGCGCCCTGGGCCCCCTTCCCGGGGAGGTGGGAAGGGGACGAGCGGGAGGGGCTGCGGGCCGAAGGCCCTGGGGACACTAGCCGTTGACGGCGGGAATGACCTCCCTTCCGTACGCGTCGATGACGGCTTCCTGCGCGTCGTGCATGTCGTAGACGGCGAACTGGTCGACGCCCAGATCGCGCAGTGCGGTCAGTTTCTCGATGTGCCTCTCGACCGGGCCGATGACACAGAACCGGTCGACGATGGAGTCGGGCACGAACGCGGTGTCGGGGTTGCCGCTGCGCCCGTGGTGGGCGTAGTCGTAGCCCTCGCGGGCCTTGATGTAGTCGGTCAGTTCGTCGGGGACGGCGGAGGAGTGCTCGCCGTACCTGGCGACGAGGTCGGCCACGTGGTTGCCGACCATGCCGCCGAACCAGCGGCACTGCTCCCGCGCGTGGGCGAGGGCCTCGGGCGAGTCGTCCTCGGTGACGTAGGCGGGGGCGGCCACGCAGATCGTGACCTTCGACGGGTCGCGCCCAAAGGCCACGGCCGCGTCCTTGACGGCCTTGACCATGTACTCGGTCAGATACGGGTCGGACAGCTGGAGGATGAAGCCGTCGGCCTCCTCGCCGGTCATCTTGAGGGCCTTGGGCCCGTACGCGGCCATCCAGACCGGGAGTTCGGCGCCGGGCCTGATCCACGGGAATCTGATCACGGTGCCGCCGAGGTCGGCCTCCTCGCCGCGGCCCAGCGCCCGGATGACCTTCATGGCCTCGCTGATGCGGGCCAGGGTGTTGGGCTTGCGGCCGGCGACACGCATCGCCGAGTCACCGCGGCCGATGCCGCACACCGTGCGGTTGCCGAACATGTCGTTGAGCGTGGCGAAGGTGGAGGCCGTCACCTCCCAGGTGCGGGTCCCCGGGTTCGTCACCATCGGGCCGACCGTCAGGTTCTCGGTGTTCGCCAGGATCTGGCTGTAGATCACGAACGGTTCCTGCCACAGCACGGCCGAGTCGAAAGTCCAGCCGTAGCGGAAGCCGTTGCGCTCGGCCCGCTGCATCAGGCTGATGACACGCGAGGCCGGCGGGTCGGTCTGCAGGACGAGTCCGAAGTCCATGAGCGCCACTCCTAGTCGAGGTATTGGCAGGTGGAGCGGGGGGTGTAGACGCCGTGACCGGCGCGTCCGGTGAACTCCCGCCCGCTGATGACGGGTTCGCCCCGCGAGAGGACGGTCTCGACCCGGCCGGTCGTCCGCTTGCCCTCGTACGCCGAGTAGTCGACGTTCATGTGGTGCGTCTTCGCGGACATGACCTGCTCGGCGTGCGGGTCGTAGATGACGACGTCGGCGTCCGCGCCGGGGGCGATGGTGCCCTTCTTCGGGTAGAGGCCGAACATCCGGGCCGGGGTGGCGCAGGCGATCTCGATCCAGCGACGGCGCGAGATGTGCCCGTCGACGACGGCCTGGTGGAGCAGGTCCATGCGGTTCTCGACACCCGGCAGACCATTGGGGATCTTGGAGAAGTCGCCCCGTCCCAGCTCCTTCTGGCCCACGAAGCAGAAGGGGCAGTGGTCGGTGGAGACCACCTGGAGGTCATTGGTGCGCAGGCCCTTCCACAGGGCCGCCTGGTGCTCCTTGGGCCGCAGCGGCGTCGAGCACACGTACTTGGCACCCTCGAAGTCCGGCTCGGCGAGGTTGTCGGTGGACAGGAAGAGGTACTGGGGGCAGGTCTCGCCGAAGACGGGCAGGCCCTCGTCGCGTGCCCTGGCCAGCTCGGCGACCGCCTCCTGTGCCGAAACGTGCACGACGTACAGGGGCGCGCCCGCGACCTGGGCGAGCCGGATCGCGCGGTGCGTGGCCTCGGCCTCCAGCAGGGCCTTGCGGACCTCGCCGTGGTGGCGCGGGTCCGTCTCGCCGCGGGCCAGCGCCTGTTCGACGAGCACGTCGATGGCGATGCCGTTCTCGGCGTGCATCATGATCAGGCCGCCGTTGTCGGCGGAGCGCTGCATGGCGCGCAGGATCTGGCCGTCGTCGCTGTAGAAGACTCCCGGATAGGCCATGAACTGCTTGAAGGAGGTGACACCCTCCTCGACCAGCAGGTCCATCTCCTTGAGCGTCTCCTGGTTCACATCGGAGACGATCATGTGGAAGGCGTAGTCGACGGCGCAGTTGCCCTCGGCCTTGGCGTGCCAGGCGTCCAGTCCCTCGCGCAGGGTGCTGCCGACGCTCTGGACGGCGAAGTCGACGATCGTGGTCGTGCCGCCCCAGGCGGCGGCCCGGGTGCCGGTCTCGAAGGTGTCGGAGGCGAAGGTGCCGCCGAACGGCAGCTCCATGTGGGTGTGGGCGTCGACGCCGCCCGGGATCACATACTTGCCCGTGGCGTCGATGGTGCGCTCGGCCGTCCATGCCCCTGCGGCCGGGGTGCCGGGCGCGGCAAGGGCGGCGATGCGGCCGTCCTCGATCAGGACGTCGGCGTGGATCTCGTCGGACGCGGTGATGACGAGGCCACCGCGGATGACGGTACGGCTGCTCATGCTCCCTCTGCTCCCTTGCCTGCGTGGACGCTCCGCTGGGGTGCGGTCGGACGGTGCCGGTTGTCTGTTGCCGCTCGGTCGCCCGCGCCCCTGGCGGGGCGCGGGTGCCGCCGGGTCAGGGCGCGGTCAGCGGGGTGTAGGCGCCGGGCGCGCGGTCGCGGTAGAACTGCCACCGGTCGCGCACCTCCCGCAGCCTGGCCATGTCCAGGTCGCGGACGACGAGCTCGGACTCCTTGTCGCTCGCCACCTCGCCGACGAACTGCGCCTGGGGGTCCACGAAGTACGAGGTCCCGTAGAAGTCGTTGTCGCCCAGTTCCTCGACGCCCACGCGGTTGATCGCGCCGACGAAGTACTCGTTGGCGACGGCCGCGGCCGGCTGCTCCAGCTGCCACAGATAGCCGGACAGCCCGCGCGAGGTGGCCGACGGGTTGAACACGATCTCGGCGCCCGCGAGGCCCAGCGCCCGCCAGCCCTCCGGGAAGTGCCGGTCGTAGCAGATGTACACGCCGATCCTGCCGGCCGCCGTGTCGAAGACCGGCCAGCCGGAGTTGCCCGGGCGGAAGTAGAACTTCTCCCAGAAGCCCTTGACCTGCGGGATGTGTGTCTTGCGGTACTTGCCGAGGTAGGAGCCGTCGGCGTCGATCACCGCGGCCGTGTTGTAGAGGACGCCGGGCTGCTCCTCCTCGTACATGGGCAGCACGAGCACGAGGCCCAGCTCCTTCGCCAGCGCCTGGAAGCGCCTCACGACAGGGCCGTCCGGAATCCGCTCGGCGTACTCGTAGAAGGCCGGGTCCTGGACCTGGCAGAAGTACGGTCCGTAGAACAGCTCCTGGAAGCACAGCACCTGAGCACCCTGCGCGGCCGCGTCGCGGGCCGCCCGCTCGTGGACCTGGATCATCGATTCCTTGTCGCCCGTCCAGGCGGTCTGGAAGACGGCCGCACGGATCACTCTGCTCATCGGGACCTCCGGTCGCTCGGTGTGCGGCGAGCCTAGGAAGCCGGGCGGGACGGTTTGAGTTGCACCGTGTCACGTCTGCGGGCGCCCGGCGTTCCACGGTGTCACCCCGTCCCGTCGTGTGTTTCCCGCTCTTCTCCACGGTGTTTCACCCCTGTTGGGCATCGTGGGCGAGTAGCGCGATGTGCACGGAGGCGGCCTGCTCGAAGTCGTCCAGGTCGACCCCGAGCCGGGCCTGGATGGCCTCCAGCCTGCGGTAGAGCGCGGGCCGGCTGACGTGGTGGAGCTGGGCGGTGCGCGACTTGTTGCGGCCGGTGGCCAGATAGGTCCGCAGCACGGGCACCAGGTCGTGCTCGGCGTCCCGGCCGCGCAGCAGACCGTCCAGCTCCCTTTCGGCGAAGGACTGGACGTGCGGGTCATCGCGCAGCAGCCGGACCAGCCCGCGCAGATGGACGTCCTTGAGGCGTACGACCGCCGGGAGGTCCATCGCCGCCGAGTGGTCGGTGACGGCGTCGGCCACGTGCTGGGCCTCCCGCAGACCGGCGGGCACGTCCTCCCAGGCGACGCGCGCGTCGGCCGCAGCGACGACCGCCTGGCACCGTCCCGACTCCGTGCGCAGCCGCGCGGCGAAGTGCGCGGTCAGCGCCTCGGCGTCCTGGTCGCGGGCGAGGCTGAGCAGCACGGCGGTGGCCCCGTCGCCCAGTTCGGCGACCAGTCCCGGCAGCCCCAGCAGGCGCAGGACGCGGTCGAGCGCGGCCGGTTCGCCCTCGCCCACGACGAGGGGCACGAAGGTACGGCGGTTGACGGGCAGCCCGGCCGCGCGCGCCCGCGGAAGGAGCTGGCGGGCCGGTACGACGCCGGAGACGAGGTCCGTCAGCAGGCTCTGCGCCGACTGCTCCTCCCAGGAGTGCACCGAGCCGTGGAGCATGCGGTGCAGGACCAGGGCCTCGGCCGCCCGCTCGGCGAGGAGCCGCCCGATGGGGCTGTCGCCGCGGTGGCCGCACAGCACGATCCGGCCCCAGCGCTCGCCGCAGGCGCCCAGTTCGGCGCGGACCCAGCCGTCGCCCTCGCTTCCGCCGGCCTGCCGGGCGATCCGTTCCCAGTCGCGCAGCACGTCGTCGACCGCGGGCCGCTCCCCCGCCGTGGCGAGCACACGGTGGGCGAGGTTGGTGAGGATCACCGGGCAGCCGGCGTGCACGGCGATCTCGTCGAGCAGCCGCTGCAGCGGGGCGCCCGCGGTGATGAGCCCCGTCAGAGCGGTGCGGACGGACTCCGACAGGCTCACGGCCGCGAACTTCCGCCGCACCAGCCGGGACTGGACCTCCTCGGTCAGTTCGGCGAAGGGGAAGGGACGGTGGAGCACCACCATGGGCAGCCCGCAGCGTTCGGCGGCCCGGCGCATCACATCGGGGGGTGCGGGGAAGGCGCGGCCGAGTCCCAGGACGACGGCCGCGGCCTCCGCGCGGTGCAGGGACCGGATGTACTCGGCCTGCTTGTCCTCGTCGCCGGCGAGCAGGACGCCGGTGGTGAGGACCATCTCGCCACCGCTGAGCATCACACCGACGTCGGCGGCCTCGGCGACGTGCACCCAGCGCACCGGGCGGTCGAGGTGGCCGGCACCGGCCACCACCTCGGGCTCTCCGGCGAGCACCCGGTCCAGTGTGAGGACTTGGCGTACCGACAGGGCGGGTTCCAAGGCGGTGCTCATGGTGAACGTTCCCTTGCTCAGGTTCTTACGGACGACACCTCATGGGCGGCGCTGTCGACGGGCTGACCGGCCGGTGGGCGGATCGGCCGAAGGGGCGGACGAGGGGCAGGGGCTGGGGGCCGATGGGGTCGAGAGTCCGACGGGGTGGGTCATTCGTGGACGGTCCTGAGGGCACGTTCGAGGATCGCGGCGCCCTCCTGCGCCTCCGGGACGGTGAGCGTGAGCGGCGGGGCGATGCGCAGCACACTGGTGTTGTGCCCGCCCCCCTTGCCGATCAGCAGGCCGTCCGCGCGGGCGGCCTCCAGCACGGCCGCCGCCGCCTGCGGATCGGCCTCGTCCGTGCCGGGCCGCACCAGTTCGACCCCGATCATCAGCCCACGCCCGCGCACCTCCCGCACCCCCGGAAGCCGCGCGGCGGCGGTCCGCAGCCGTTCGGCCAGCAGCCCGCCCACGTGCCGGGCGTTGCCCTGGAGGTCGTGCTCCAGCAGGTAGGTGAGGTTGGCGAGGCCGGCGGCCATGGTGATCTGGGTGCCGCCGAACGTCGAGATGGAGTTGGCGTCCAGGCAGTTCATGATCTCGGCGCGGGCGACGACGCCGCCGATGGACATGCCGTTGCCGATGCCCTTGGCGAAGGTGAGGATGTCGGGAGGCCCACAGGCGCCGTGTGCCTGCCAGCCCCAGAAGTGGTCGCCGGTGCGGCCCCAGCCGGTCTGCACCTCGTCCGCGATCCACAGGATGCCGTGTTCCTGGAGCACCTCGCGGAAGGCCGCGTACAGCCCGTCGGGCGGCGAGGTGAAGCCCCCGACGCCCTGGACGGGCTCGGCGATCAGGGCCGCCGGCGGGCGTGTGTGCCCGAGCAGGTCCTTGAGGTCCTCGACGCAGGCCGCGATGAAGTCGGCGTCGCTCAGGTGCGCGAACGGGCCGCGGGTGCGGACGCCGCCGTGGACGTAGAGGGTCCCCAGCGGCGACAGAGACGTCGGCGACCAGCCGCGGTTGCCGGTGATGCCGACCGCGCTGAACGAGCGGCCGTGGTAGCTGTTGCGCATCGCGAGGATCTGGTTGCTGCGCCGGTACGTCGTCGCCAGCAGCAGCGCGGTGTCGTTGGCCTCGGTGCCGGAGGTCGTGAAGAACACGCGGGCGTCCGGGATGCCGCTCAACCGGGCGATCTGCTCGGCGAGGTCGACCATCGGCCGGTTGAGGTAGAGGGTCGAGGAGTGCAGGATCCGTCCGGCCTGCTCGGTCACCGCCTTGGTGACCTCGGGCAGCGCGTGCGCGGTCATCGTGGTGAGGATGCCGCCGAAGAAGTCCAGGTACTTCTTCCCGTCGGCGTCCCAGACATGGCGGCCCTCGCCGTGGATGATCTCCAGCGGCTCCTCGTAGTACAGGGCGAGCCAGTCGGGCAGGACGGCCTTGTGACGGGCGTACAGGTCGCTCACGGCTTCACCAGTCCTTCGTACGCGTCTGGGCGGCGGTCGCGGTAGAACGCCCACTGCTTCCGCACTTCTTCGATGAGGCCGAAGTCGAGGTCGCGGACCACGAGTTCCTCCTCCTTGTCGCTGGCGACGTCCCCTACGAACTGCCCGCGCGGGTCGACGAAGTAGCTCGTGCCGTAGAAGTCGTTGTCGCCGTACTCCTCCCGGCCGACGCGGTTGATCGCGGCGACGAAGTACTCGTTGGCGACGGCGGCCGCGGGCTGTTCCAGCTGCCAGAGGTGGGCGGACAGGCCACGCGAGGTGGCGGACGGGTTGTAGACCAGCTGGGCGCCGCCCAGTCCGAGTTGCCGCCATCCCTCCGGGAAGTGGCGGTCGTAGCAGATGTACACGGCGACCTTGCCGGCCGCGGTGTCGAAGACGGGCCAGCCGAGGTTGCCCGGTTTGAAGTAGTACTTCTCCCAGAAGCCCTTGAGCTGCGGAATGTGGTGCTTGCGGTACTTGCCGAGGACGGTGCCGTCGGCGTCGATCACGGCGGCGGTGTTGTAGTAGAAGCCGGACTGCTCGATCTCGAAGACGGGGGCGACGATCACCATGCCGGTCTCGCGCGCCAGTTCGCACATCCGGGTGATGGTGGGACCGTCGGGCACGGGCTCGGCCCAGCGGTAGTGCTCGGGCTCCTGGACCTGGCAGAAGTAGGGCGCGTTGAAGACTTCCTGGAATCCGATGACCTGCGCGCCCTGCCGGGCCGCCGCGCGGGCGTGCTCCACATGCTTGACGATCATGGATTCGGTGTCACCGGTCCAGGTCGCCTGGACCAGCGCGGCGCGTACGACGTGGGCCATGGTGCCGCTCCTTCTGCCTGTTGTCCTGGTGGGGACGTCAGAGAGCCTCTACGCCTGTAGGCACGACTGCAGAGGCTTGAACGTAAGCCTCGGGGACGGCCTTGCCAAGACCATCGTCGCCAACCCGCGGAGTCGATCATGTTTCACACTCCTGCGGGTGAGTGGTCGGATTGTCGGTGGGCCGCTCACGTGGTGAATCCGGCGACCCGGAAGGCGTGGAGGAGGTCCCAGCGCCGCTCCTCGGAGACGCCGCGGGCGGCCTCCAGGAGCAGCGGCACGAGGCGCTGCGGGTCCACGGCGGCACTGCGGGCCGCCTCTTCGGGCGTACGGATGCGGACGTACGCGTCGAGGAGGGCGCGGGCCTCGCGATGACGGCCGTCGGCACCGAGGCCGAGCACGGCTTCCCCGATCTCGCCCGCGGGCCGTACGACGCCCTGGCGCAGCATCTGCTCGCCGTCCTCGGCACGGCCCACGGCGGTGAGCGCGTCCGCGGCGGCGACCAGGCGGTCGGCGGGCAGCGATGCGGCCTCCCACAGGAGGGTGGCCCAGTCGGCGCCGAGACCCGCGCGGTGCAGCTCGGCGGCCAGCAGCGGGTAGCGGGCGGCGGGCCAGTGCACGGCCTCGACGAGCAGGGCGTGGGCCTCGCCGCTGCGGCCCCGGGCGCGCAGCCGGGTGAGGGCCGCGACGGTCTCGGCGATGATCCGCCGGTCCTCCTCGCCGAGGGCCTCCCGGCGCGGCCGGCGCGCCGGGTCCGCCTCGGTGGCGG
>NZ_JBHUDX010000092.1:906-63348 GCF_042678285.1 Streptomyces caeni | reverse complement strand
AACGGGCACCCAGCCGCCCACGGCGACGACGTCAGGCCACAGACGAATCGAGGTCAACCGCTTCACCACCCGGGACATGTACACGGGCGCCCTCGCCGACATGAACCTCGGCACCGACCCCTTCACCGGGAACCGCTACGCCTTCGCCGGTGGCAACCCGGTGTCGACGGTGGAGCTCGACGGCCACTTCGCGATCACGCTCACGGTGTTCGCGGTGGTGGCTCTGGCCACGGCTCTGTACGCCGCGACGCCTCAGGGGCAGCAGAACCTGAAGGACGCGAGCCAGGCGCTCGGCAACATGCTGATGCCGTCCGCGGACGAGGCGAGTTCCTCGGACTCGGACGACGAACCGGACACCGGGCCGACGCCATCGCCCACTCCGGGTCCCGCGCCGAGGCCGCTGCCCCGGCAGACGGACGACGACTCCAACTTCACCTGCGACTTCATGCCCCTCTTCGACGGAGGGCGGATCTACGGAGGTATGGAGGAGTACACCAATCACCAGGGGAAGAAGGGCTGCCGGGCAACCGGCGCCATGGCATTCCTCACCCAGAGTGACCGCAGGTCCCGGACCGGGGCGGGCGGTCTGCCGAAATGCCCCACATGCGAACCGTCCGTCCAGCCTGAAGGAATGGGAGAAATTGCGGCAGGCGGCGGGGATCCTCAAGCCGGCCACCTGATAGGTTACTGGGGGGCGGGGACCGGCCAGGATGCGCGAAACCTGGTGGCTTTGCACGCCGGTGCAAATAGAAGGATGGCCAGCAAGGTGGAGCGCTTCGGGTGGACGGCCTTGAACAAGGGCAATACCCTGTTCATGTCGGTCGTGCCCGTATATGGAGATCCTCATTCGGCGGTTCCCACGACCGTTCAGGTAGGAATGACCTCATACGACTCACAGGGGAATGTCGTGGACACCTTCTCGTGCACTGCGATCAACTCCTCAACCGGAATCGGCTCGAAGTGCTGAAGTGTTAGAAGGGGCGTATTGGTGGCAACGCTTTCAGAGATCCGAGCCCTGTTGGGCGAACCGCGGTTCAATTCGTCGGATCCGGGCCCATGGATCACGCTTGAGCAGGAACTCGGTATCGCATTTCCTGCGGACTTCCGGGAGATCATCGACGCGTATGGTTCGGTCGTGATCAACCAGCAGTTGTATCTGAAGCATCCCGCCAGCCACCTGCTGCACGATCTGGGAACAATGATCAGGAGGGATCTCGAGCTCTGGCGCGAGGAGGACATGGCGGAGTTCCTGCCGAGTCCGGTAGGGGCGAAGCCCGGCGAGTTGATGCCGGTGGCGACGGCCACGACGGGCGAGGCGGTCTTCCTCCGCGTTCCCGACGACTCCTCGTCGCCCTGGCGGGTCGTTGTCCAGGAGTTCGACAGTCCGGCGTGGACGCTCTACGAGATGACGTTCAGCGATTGGCTGCTGGCCTATCTCAAGGGCAGAGACGTCACGCTGTGTTCTCGTAACTTCGCACCCGACGGCCCCTCCTGGGAATTCCTTCCCTAAAGAATGAATGCGGCGGTAGCCCCTGTCCTCGCGACAGGGGCTACGGCCACCAGGACCGTCCCGACACCCAAGATCACGGCCCCGATGATGCTGGTGTGGGCGACCGCGCCCGAGAACGACGAGCCAACCGCATCCGTCACCTTCCGTGCCCGGTCGGCTAGTCTAGTTGCCCGGCCAGCGCCTTGAGCCGACGTCGATGCTGTCCGCGCCCGCCGCCATGCCGCCGATCAGCGCCATAACCTTCGCGGCCGGGAATGCGCCCACACCGTCCTGCGACGTCGGCAGGTGCACCCGCTCGGCCAGCAGACCGGGCAGGCCACACCGCTCAGCCAGACGCACCAGCGGTTCCAGGCCAACAAACCGCCCTCCAGTCACCGTTCCCCAAGGCCAGTCGACGAGGTAAGCCACCGAGCGCCTCCCTGCCCTGCTCGTGTCCCGCCAACGCGCAGACAGCACCTGCATCGAAACGCAGCCAGGGGCGTTCGACCAAGCCGACGCCCGGCCGAAACGTTTGCCACTCGCAAGACTGAGCGCCATCACCCCGCCC
Source organism: Streptomyces caeni (assembly GCF_042678285.1). Classification (NCBI taxonomy): domain Bacteria; kingdom Bacillati; phylum Actinomycetota; class Actinomycetes; order Kitasatosporales; family Streptomycetaceae; genus Streptomyces; species Streptomyces caeni. Next base: position 61,291 of record NZ_JBHUDX010000092.1, on the reverse strand, counting down.
CATGAACGAAGACGGACGCGGGCCACGAGGCACTTCACGGCCACAGGCCAGGCTCTGGCCAGTACACATACCAGTACGGGCGCTCTCATCCCATCCAGCACGAATCCAGCACGGTAGGGGTGAGCAGGGGTGATGACAGGTGACGAGAGGTCAGAAAATCCAGCACCTATCCAGCACGGTAAAAATCTAGGGGCCTGACCCCGAAGAGTCAGACCCCATTTGACCTGCACGTTTGCCAGATCAGTGAAGTGGTGCTAAATCACCGGCTAGACATTGAAGCGAAACTCCACCACGTCCCGTGTTGCCTCACATCGTCCGGTCCGGCCGTTCATCCGTTGAAGCGGGTTTCGGCTATCGAGCCTGCCTCCACGAGGTCCTCAGCCGACAGGACGACAAATCAGCCGTGCGACATCCCTATAAGGGATGTGTCAACACCGAGCAGATTGCCGGGCCGCGGCCCCACCCCGCAGCAAGTGCCCCAGTACCCATCCCAGCGGGATTCGAGTTCGAACACTCTCCGGAGGATCACCGTGGCCGTCCCCGAGGAACCACCCGAGGTGACAGAGCCGGTTGCCGCCGCGCTCCTGCGCCTCCTCCGCCTCCTGACTCCCGCTGCAAGCCGGCCGTCTCTTGAGGCCGGAGACAGCAAGGAGCGGGCCGCTGGCTCTTCTCAACCTATCGAGGTATGACAGATCGCCACACAACGCCCACAACACACTCCACGCCCTACGCACGGGGGTCTGACCACACGTGATCCGTTTCGCCTTCGCCGGACGCTGCTCCACCGAGGACCTCCAAGACCCCGAGGCCTCCAGGAACTGGCAACTCACACGGGCCCGCGCCCTGATCGAACCAGCCGGGGGCCAGATCGTCACCGAGTACTTCGACATCGGCCACAGCCGCTCCCTGCCCTGGCAACGCCGCCCACGCGCCAACGACCTCCTCCGAGCACTCCGCGAACCCAACCGGGGATTCGACGCTGTGGTCATCGGGGAGCCGCAACGCACCTTCTACGGCAACCAGTTCGGCAACACCTTCCCCGTCTTCGTCCACTTCCGCATCCCGCTGTGGGTCCCGGAGGTCGGCGGCCCCATCGACCCCGACAACGAGGCCCACGACCTCGTCATGTCCGTCTTCGGCGGCATGAGCAAGGGAGAACGCAACCGCATCAAGATCCGCGTGCGCACCGCCATGAGCTCCCAGGCCAAACTCCAGGGCCGCTACCTCGGCGGGCGGCCGCCTTACGGCTACCGGATCGCCGACGCCGGACCCCACCCCAACCCCGCCAAAGCAGCCGCCGGACAGTGCCTGCACAAACTCGACCCCGACCCCGCGACCGGGCTCGTCGTGCTGCGCATCTTCAGCATGTACGTCGGCAACCGGTACATCGACGGCATGAGCGACGAGGCCATCGCCCTCCGGCTCAACCGCGAAGGCATCCCCTGCCCCTCCGCCCACGACGCCGCCCGCAACCCCCACCGCACGAAGACCGGATGGCAGGCCGGTGCGGTCAGAACGATCCTCCTCAACCCCCGCTACACCGGCCACGAGGTCTGGAACAAACAACGCAGGGAAGAACGCCTCATCGACGTCGACGACGTCACCCTCGGCCACCGCACCACCATGACCCACAACCCCCGCGACGAGTGGATCTGGTCCAACGAACCCGCACACACCCCGCTCATCACCAAGGAACTCTTCGAAGCCGCCCAGCGCGCCCGCAGACAACGCGCCCGCGCATACCAACAGCAGGAACGCCCCACCCGGCGAAGCACCCGACGGCCCTACGTCCTGCGAGGACGAGTGCGCTGCACCCTGTGCGGGCGGAAGATGCAGCCCTCCGCGATCCGCGACCGCGTCTACTACCGATGCGAGTACAAGGAACAGGAAGCAGCCCTCTACCCCGGGCTCGACCACCCGCGCACCGTCAACCTGCGCGAAGACATCGTCTGCCGGGCACTGGATGCATGGATTGCCCGGGCCTTCACCCCCAAGCGGCTCCCGCCACCATCACCGCACTCAGTCAGGCCAGCTCTGCGGCAAGCGCCGCACAGACCGAATCACCCGAGCAGGCCCAGGCCCGCCAGGCGATCAAGGAATGCGAGCGGCGTCTTGCCCGCTACCAGGCCGCCCTGGACTCCGGAGCCGACCCAGCCGTCGTCACCCAGTGGATCAACGACGCACAACGTGACAAGGAAGCGGCACAGAAGAAGCTCGACGCCCTGCCGGCCCTCACCCGGAAGAAGGAACCGCCCCTCACCGCCGACCAGATCCGGGAGATCACTGAGAGACTCGGAGACATCGCACAGCGCATCCAGGCCGCCGACGCCGACAAGAAGGAGCCCCTCTACGAAGCCCTGGGCATCACGATCACCTACGACAACGCAACGAGGACCGCGACCGTCAGGTCGAGGCCCTCAATTCCGTATCGCTATAGCCAGTGTCCGAGGGGGGACTTGAACCCCCACGCCCGATAAAGGGCACTAGCACCTCAAGCTAGCGCGTCTGCCATTCCGCCACCCGGACTAGGTGTTCGTCGCCTGGCCGGGGTACTGCCCGGGGGCGACAGGGATAACGATACCAAGGTTTCGGAGTGGCCTTCACCTGCGTATCCGGCGGCGGCCGTCACTTCCAGGGGCCGTGCGACTCCAGCAGAAGCCGCAGGGTCCGAACGACCGCTGCCTCCTCCTCGTCCAGCGGGGCGAGGAATCGGTGCTCCTCCTCGCGGCGGGCCTGCTCGCCGCGGCGCAGGCAGTCCTCGCCCGCCGGCGTCGGTTCCACGATGCTCTTGCGGCGGTCCTGCGGGCTGCGCCTGCGTCGACGAGGCCGCGGGCCTCCAGGGCGTCGATCAGTGCCACCATCGTGGTGCGGTCGACACCGAGCCGGATCGCCCACTGAATCTGGGAGGGCGGTTCCTCATCCGTGAGCACCACCAGGACGGCCAACTGGTGGCCGTCGATGCCGAAGGGCGCCAGTGCCTCGGCCGAGGCACTCGCCAGGGACCGGTGCGCGTGCTTGAGGAGGTGGCCGAGGGGTGATTCCAAGGGCGGGCGGGCGTGCCTGTCCGCCATGGCCGAGACTGTGGACGCAGTAACGATCAGGATCGCCGATGATTTGCTTCACCGGTTGCCGATCCTCTGCGCTTCGGCATCACGACCCCACGTCCTCGCTCCTCCCGCGGAGGAGATCGCGCGGCTCGGCGAGACCGTCGAGATGCTCAAGCGGATGCGGAGCCGGGACGTCTTCGGCTTCGACGGGCGGTACCACCGGCTCACGGGCACCCGGTGCGAGCCCAAGCCCGTGCAGCGACTGGCCCTCGGCCGCTGATCGGCGGCCGGGGTACCCGTCTGCCCCGGCTCGTCGCCGACCACGCCGCCCGTGGAACATCCCCGGGCCGCCGCACCGCTGCGTGGAGTCGTCGCGGAGCGTGCCCGGGTGCTCGACGGGCACTGCGCCGATCTCGGGCGCGGCCCTTGCGCATCGCGCGCTCGGTGCAGCAGCTCCTCGTGTCGTACGACGATCCGGCGGCGACCCGCGCGACGGTCGACGCGCTCGTCGCCGCCGGGCTCTCCACCGCTGCCGCTGACGAGGGTGGCGGGTATCCCCTCGCGGGCGGCGAGTGCCCAGGCCAGGGTGAGGCAGGCGACACCGCCGTCGGTCGGGGTCTTGGCGATGACCGCGTTGCCCGCCAGGGCCTGGACCAGCACGGCGTGCACGAGCACGCTCATCGGGTGGTTCCAGTTCGCGATGTTCGAGACCGGGCCGTCCAGCGGACCCCGGTCGCCGATCATCGGTTCTATTCCGTCGACGTACCAGCGCACGCCGTCGACGGCCCGGTCCACATCGGCCTGGGCCAGCCGCCATGGCTTGCCGATCTCCCGCACGAGCAGGAGGGTGAGCGGTTCGCGGTGCTCGGTGAGGGCGTCGAGGGTCGCGGCGACCCGGGCCCGGCGTTCGGGCAGGGGCACATGACGCCAGGCTCGGTGCCGGTCCAGGGCGGCTCGTACCGCGCGCCGGGCGGTGCCCCGGTCGAGGCGGGGCGGGCCCGCGACGGGACCGCCGTCGACCGGACTGGTGGCGGGCAGCGCCCGGCCGTCCGCCTGCCAGGCCGAGTCCCAGAGGTTGAGGACACGGTCGTCCCGGAACGCCTCGGGGGCGACGGGGAGGCAGCGCTGCCAGGCGTCGGACCATGAGGTACCGGATTTGAGGGTGAGGGTCTGTGCCATTCGGTTGCTCCGCTCTCGGTGCACAGTCGGGGGCGGGAGGCACACGGTCCGTGCGGCGCTCGGAACGCACATGCCGTGCGCGGATGTCGTGGGGCGGCAGCCGCCGGGGCGGCGGGAGGCAGCCGTGGTGCCGGGGGGCCGGCTTGGGGCGACGGAGGCCGCCGTGGGGCGATGGAAACGGCCGTGCTGCGGATGCCGGGCCGCCGTGCTGCGGATGCTGCCGTCGTACGCGGTACGTCGTACGCGACGCGTTGTGCGCGGCAAGTCGTACGCGACGCGTTGTCGTCGGGTGTGAAACAGACGGTCGCCCTACGAGGACGGTAGTGACCTGGCACGAAACCCAACAGTCACCTGGTGGCGACTATGAGTGACATCACGCCGTTTCTTCCGGTATCGCCAGTGCCAGCCGCGCTGTCTCGGTAGGAGTGCTCCCCACGCCGACCCCTGCCGCCTCCAGGGCCTCCTTCTTCGCGTGTGCCGTACCGGAGGAGCCCGAGACGATCGCGCCCGCGTGGCCCATGGTCTTTCCCTCGGGGGCGGTGAAGCCGGCGATGCAGCCGACGACCGGTTTGGTGACGTGCTCGCGGATGTAGGCGGCGACCCGTTCCTCCGCGTCGCCGCCTACATCCGCGAGCACGCGGCGGGTGTGCTTCATGCCCTCGCCCCCGGTCATGCCCTGGACGAGGACCTTGCTCTCCTTGGTGAGGTAGATGGCCATGGCGGGCTCCTCAGGCGGCGTCGGCGAGTTGGGCGACCCGGCGGGCGGCGCCGTCCATGGCGCTGACCTGCTGGACCAGGGGATGCCGGCGGGCGTTGAGGATCGCGCGTCCCCGGGCGGCGTTGTTGCCGTCGAGCCGTACCACCAACGGTTTGGTCAGCCGGACGGAGTCCAGGGCCCGCACGATGCCAGCGGCGACCGCGTCGCAGGCGGTGATGCCACCGAAGACGTTGACGAGGACCGACTTCACCGCCGGGTCGGAGAGGATGACGGACAGCCCGTCGGCCATGGTCTGGGCGGAGGCTGCGCCACCGGTGTCGAGGAAGCTGGCGGGGCGGGCGCCGCAGCCCGCGACCACGTCCAGTGTCGACATGACGAGGCTGACGTTCCGGCTCTCGCGCAGCCGGGTCACGGCCGAGATGAACCGCTGGTAGCCGATGTCGCCGTCGCCGACGTCCACCATGCTGTAGCCGAACTCGTCGGACGGGTCGCTCACCCCGTCCTTCACGTGGAACAGCGGACAGCGGTGGGGCTGCCCGAGCACGTAGTCGAGGGGTTCGAAGGCCGCGGGCGTGCCGTCGGGCCGCCGGGAGAGGCGGAACTGGGACGACGTCCAGAACCAGCAGCGGGGTGGGAGCGCCCGGCGCGATCGCCGGTGCCGGTGCCGGTGCCGACGCGATCGCCGGTGCCGGTGCACCGGTGCAGGTGCCGGTGCCGGTGGCCGGGTCATGGCAGCTCTTTCAGGCCGAGGTCCGTCAACAGGTCGGGGGCAAGGGCGATTTCGGCGGCGATGCCGTCACAGGACAAAGGCCGGTCCGGCGGGGATCGGCTGTCGCCGAACCGGCCGCGTGGATGGCGGTGTCGGCGGCCGCGGCGGCGGCCCGCCCCGCCGGGGCGTTCCCGGCGTGAGCGGGGTTCAGGAGGCCGTCCGGGCGTGGTACGACCTCCGCGTGTGCTCCGTGTGCTCGCGCATGAGCCGTGTGGCACGCTGCTCGTCGCGGTCCGCGATCGCGGCGATCAGGGCACGGTGCTCGTTCCAGGACTGCTGTCCGCGCTGGCGGGCGACCGGTGTGTAGTACCAGCGCACCCGTCGGTCGACCTGCCCGGCCAGCTCCGCGAGCACCGCGTTGCCCGCCAGTTCCATCACCTTGGTGTGGAAGCGGGCGTTCATGGCGACCGCGGCGTCCACGTCGTCGCCCGCCACGGCCTGCTCGCCCTGCGCACACAGTTCCTCGAGGGCCGCGACCCCGGCGCTGCCCGCGTTGGCGGCGGCGAGCCGGGCGGCCTCCGCCTCAAGCAGCGTACGGACCGTCAGGAGCTGGTCGGCCTCCTCCTCGGTCGGCTCGTGCACGAACGCGCCCTGGGCGGGCCGCAGATCGACCCACCCCTCGGTGTTCAGCCGCTGCAGCGCCTCGCGCACCGGCTGCCGGGAGACCCCGAGATGCCCGGCCAGTTCGCTCTCCACGAGGTGCTGGCCGGGCTGGAGGGCGCGCGTGGTGATGAGTTCGAGAAGCGCCTCGTAGACACGGTCGCGCAGCGGGCCCGGCCGTTCGAGCTTGGGCACCGCTCCCTGTGGCAGTCCTGTCGACAACATCGGGGTCCCCCTCCAGGGCAACGGCAGCGCGGCAGCCGGAGAGCCAGTATGGATTGTCTTTCGTCTACAGTCTACGGCGCCCAGAGGCCAGGGCCGCGGGGAGTCGGCCTCGTCACATCGTCCCGGCACGGTCCTGCGGACGGTACCCGGCCCACCCCGGAGCGGGGCGCACCGGCTACGGACAGCGCACGACCTGTCCCGCGTACGACAGGTTCCCGCCGAACCCGAAGAGCAGCACGGGGGCGCCGGACGGGATCTCCCCGCGCTCGACGAGTTTGGAGAGCGCGAGCGGGATGCTCGCCGCCGAGGTGTTCCCGGAGTCGGCGACATCGCGGGCGACGACCGCGTTCACGGCCCCGAGCTTCTCGGCGAGCGGTTCGATGATGCGCAGGTTCGCCTGGTGCAGCACGACCCCGGCGAGGTCCTCGGGCGTGAGCCCGGCCCGCTCGCAGACCCGGCGCGCGATCGGCGGCAGCCGGGTGGTGGCCCACCGGTACACGCTCTGCCCTTCCTGCGCGAACCGGGGCGGCGTGCCCTCGATGCGCACGGCATGCGCCATCTCGGGCACCGAGCCCCACAGCACGGGGCCGATCCCGGGCTCGCCCCCGGGCGGGCACGCCTCGACCACGGCGGCCCCGGCGCCGTCCCCGACCAGCACGCACGTCGTACGGTCGGTCCAGTCCGTCACGTCGGACATCTTCTCGGCGCCGATGACAAGGGCCCGCCGGGCCGCGCCCGCGCGCACGGCGTGATCGGCGGTGGCGAGCGCATGGGTGAAGCCGGCGCAGACGACGTTGACGTCCATCGCCGCCGGGGAGGGGATGCCGAGCCGGGCCGCCACGCGGGCGGCCGTGTTCGGCGAGCGGTCGATGGCCGTGGACGTGGCGACCAGCACCAGGTCGATGTCACCGGGCATCAGGCCCGCTGCGGCGAGCGCCTTCGCGGCGGCGTGCGCGGCCAGTTCGTCGACGGGCTCGTCCGGCCCGGCGATGTGGCGCGACCGGATCCCGACCCGGGTCCTGATCCACTCGTCGCTGGTGTCGACCATGCCGACCAGGTCCTCGTTGGTGAGGACCCTGGCGGGCTGGTAATGGCCGACGGCGGCGATGCGTGAGCCGTGCATGGGTGGTTCCCCTTCGGTGCCTGGGTAGCGGGATCCACCAGTCTGATCAGTGACTCACGGGTACGGCGGCACGTGAAGCGACAGGAATGGCACGTCCGCGTTGTCGGCTTCCGCAGACGCTCGGACGCCCTCGCATGCCGGTGGGGCCGCCCCGGCCTCACCCGGTGAAGAGCTGCTTGGCCTTCAGTACGAGTTCGTAGAGGCCGTAGCACAGGGGAGCCCCCACCCACAGCCAGGAGAGTGCGATCAGGAACCGTCGTTCAGGCGGGCTGCTCGCGGCGTCCATCGGCGGCCTCCTTCGGTGCGGGGATGTGGTGGCGGGGGTGGACGGGCCGGATCAGCTCGTTGGCGACGAATCCGATGACGAGCAGTCCGATCATGATCACGAGGGACAGGCCGTAGCGGGACGCCCCGTGCTTGCCCGCCTCCTTCTGGTGGTCGGCGATCCAGTTCACGATGAGCGGCCCGAGCACGCCGGCGGTCGACCAGGCGGTCAGCAGCCGGCCGTGGATCGCCCCGACCTCGTACGTCCCGAAGAGGTCCTTCAGATAGGCCGGGACGGTGGCGAAGCCGCCCCCGTAGAAGGAGAGGATCACCAGCGCGCAGAGGATGAACAGGGGCTTGGAGGAGTCACCGAACGAGGCGATGAGCAGGTACATCAGCGCGCCGACGCCCAGGTAGACGCGGTAGATGTTCTTCCGCCCGATCAGGTCGGAGGCCGACGACCAGCCGATGCGGCCCGCCATGTTGGCCGCCGACAGCAGCGCGACGAAGCCGGCGGCCGCCGAGAGCGACACGGGCGTGGACGTGTCCGCGAAGAAGTCCGTGATCATCGGGGCGGCCTTCTCAAGGATGCCGATGCCGGCGGTCACGTTCATGCAGAGCACGATCCACAGGCACCAGAACTGGGGGGTGCGCACGGCGCTGCGGGCGGAGACCTGCACGCCCTCGACGGCGCTGGGCCCGGACGCGAGGGGCCTCTCGGTGCGCGGCACCCGCACCAGCAGCAGGCCGAGCGACATGAAGACGGCGTACGACAGCCCGTGCACGAGAAAGGCGAGCGCGATCCCCGAGTGGTCGGTGCCGAACGACTGGAGCATCTGCGCCGACCAGGGCGAGGCGATCAGCGCGCCGCCGCCGAAGCCCATGATGGCGATGCCGGTGGCCATGCCGGGCCGGTCGGGGAACCACTTGATGAGCGTGGAGACGGGCGAGATGTAGCCGACGCCGAGCCCGATCCCGCCGACGAAGCCGTAGCCGAGGACGATCAGCCAGTACTGCTCGGTGGCCGCGCCGAGCGCCGAGAGCAGAAAGCCGGACGAGAAGCAGACGAGGGCCACGGTCATCGCCCAGCGGGGCCCGTTGCGCTCCACGAGCGTGCCGCCGAACGCGGCGGACAGGCCGAGCATGACGATGGCGAGCTGGAAGGGCAGCGCGCTCTGCGTGCCGTTGAGATGCAGGGCGGATTCGAGGGGCGGTTTGAACACGCTCCAGGCGTACGCCTGGCCGATGGAGAGGTGGACGGACAGAGCGGCGGGCGGGACCAGCCAGCGGCTCCATCCCGTGGGTGCGACAGGAGGGCTCATGGGTCCCGAACCGTAGAAAATCCAACCGGAGTTGAGAACCCGTCACGTAGACGGTATGCGATGAACGGTATCCCGGGGGCGGTGAACGGTGGCCGCGCCGGGCAGGGCATGCGGGTGCCATGACCGCGCCGGCCGGTCTTCATGCGGGTGTTTGTGAATCTTCAGGCCGATATGAGCCGAGGTGAATCCCCTCGGCCGGCCCGGCTCTTCGGCCGCCGGCGGCCTGCCGGTGGCCCACGGGCGCGAGCCACGGCCGGATATCCCCCGCAAGTTCCACCTGTCCGGGGGAGATGGGCGGCGGAATCTGCCCTACGGTCCGAGCACCACGCGATCGACTTCGCGTGAGGCAGGAGGTAGTGCCTTGCATGCACAGACCATGGACCCGGTACGGACCAGCGACCACTCGCTGCCGGAACACCATCTGGCGCTTGATCTCGTGCGGTCGACCGAGGCTGCGGCGATCGCAGCCGCGCACTGGGCGGGCCGGGGCGACAAGCATTCCGCCGACCAGGCGGCCGTGGACGCGATGCGCGCGAAGATGAGCACGCTCCCGTTCAACGGCGTCGTGGTGATCGGCGAGGGCGAGAAGGACGAAGCGCCCATGCTCTACAACGGCGAGGCCGTCGGCGACGGGCGTGGACCTGCCTACGACGTCGCGGTCGATCCGATCGACGGAACCACGCTGACCGCCAAGGGAATGAGCAACGCGCTCTCGGTGCTCGCGGCGAGCCCGCGGGGTTCCATGTTCGATCCTTCGGCCCTGTTCTACATCGACAAGCTCGTCACCGGTCCGGAGGCCGCGGCGCTCGTCGACATCACCGCGCCGGTCGCCGACAACGTGCGCGCGGTCGCCAGGGGCAAGGGCGTGGACCCCGGGCATGTCACCGTGTGCATGCTGGACCGGCCACGGCACAAGGACCTCGCCGACCAGGTGCGTGCGGCCGGCGCCCGGGTCAGGTTCATCCCCGACGGCGACGTCGCGGGGGCGGTCATGGCAGCGCGCGAGGGCACCGGGATCGACATGCTGCTCGGCATCGGCGGCACTCCGGAGGGGATCATCGCGGCCTGCGCCGTCAAGTGCCTCGGCGGCGTGCTCCAGGCTCGGTGGGCGCCGCGTGACGAGAACGAACGACGCGGGGTCCTGGACGCCGGCCATGATCCCGACCGGGTGTTCTGCACCGACGACCTCGTCACAGGCGACGGCGCGATCTTCGTGGCGACCGGCATCACCGACGGGGACCTGATGAGCGGTGTCCGTCACGGCCCGGACCGGGCCACCACGGAGTCGCTGGTCATGAGCTCGCGCAGCAGGACCGTCCTGCTGGTGCGCAGCGAACACCGGATCGACCCGGCCGGGCACACCGCGCCGACGGCGACCAGCACCACAACCAAGGCATGACAGTTCATGGGCCGGGCGGCAGCTCGGCCGGCGAGAAGGGGACGAACACGTGACCGATCAGCTGGCAGCCACGGCCGCCGCGATGGTGGAGCGCGGCAAGGGCATCCTCGCCGCGGACGAGAGCATCGGCACCATGTCCGACCGGCTCCAGCAGGTCGGCGTGGAGCCCACCGAGGAGAACCGCCGGGCGTACCGGGAGATGCTGGTGACCACGCCGGATCTCTCGAACGGTGTCAGCGGGGTGATCCTGTGCGAGGAGACGCTGCGGCAGTCGGTGGCCGACGGCAGGCCGTTCCCGGAGGCCATGCAGGCGCTGGGACTGCTCCCGGGGATCAAGGTGGACACCGGCGCCAGGCCGCTGGCGGGAGCGCCCGGTGAGACGGTGACCGAGGGGCTGGACGGTCTGCGCGGACGGCTCTCCGAATTCGCCGCGCTGGGGGCGCGGTTCGCCAAGTGGCGTGCGGTGATCGTGATCGGTGAGAACCTGCCGAGCGCGCGGGCCCGGCATGCCAACGCCCACGCTCTGGCCCGCTACGCGGCGCTGTGCCAGGAAGCCGGCATCGTGCCGATCGTCGAGCCCGAGGTGATGATGACCGGCGCACACTCGATGAGCGACTGCGCCGCGGTGACCGCGGAGACGCTGGCCGAGGTCTTCGCCGAGCTGCGGATCGCCGGGGTCCGCCTGGACGGCATGGTCCTCAAGCCCAACATGGTGGTGCCGGGCAAGGACTCGGGTGAGACTCCTGGGCCGGAGGAGGTCGCCGCCGCCACGGTGGGTGTGCTGCGTGACACGGTGCCCGCCAGTGTCGCCGGAATCGCGTTCCTGTCCGGTGGCCAGAGCGCCTCCGCCGCCAGCGCGAACCTGGACGCGATGCAGAAGCTGCCCGCGCCGTGGCCGCTCACCTTCTCCTTCGGCCGAGCCCTGGTGGCCCCGGCGCTGGAGGCCTGGGCCGGGAAGGCCGAACTGTGGGAGACCGGGCAGAGGGTGCTGGCTCACCGGGTGGGCTGCAACACGGCCGCCCTGGCCGGAAACTACAGCGAGGCGCTGGAAAGCGCTGCTGCGTGAACGCGCCGAGGCGGCCGCGGCGGGCGGTCATCTTCGATGTCGACGGCACCCTGGTGGACAGCGAACGGCATGGCCACCGGGTGGCGTTCAACGCCGCCTTCGCCGCCGCGGGTCTGCCCCACCGGTGGGGGGCCGAGGAGTACGGTCGGCTGCTCCGTATCACCGGTGGGCGCAGGCGGATCGCGGCATGGCTCGAAGAGACCGGTCTTGGTGCCGAAGAGGCCGCGGTGCTCGCTGCCGGACTGCACAAGGACAAGACCGAACGCTTTCGCGTACTCGTCGAACAGGGACGGATCCCGGCACGCCCCGGGGTTCACGACCTGATCGACCGTCTCGCCGGCGTCGGCGTGACGCTCGCCGTCGCGACCACAGGTTCCCGGGAGTGGGTCGAACCGCTCCTGGACGGGCTGTTCGAGCCGGGCACCTTCGAGACCGTGGTGACCGGCACCGACGTACCCCTGCTGAAACCGGATCCGGCCGTCTACCACGATGTGCTGGCCCGCCTCGGGCTCGGCCCCGAGGCCGCGCTGGCCGTGGAGGACTCCGAGAACGGGCTGCGCGCGGCACTCGGCGCCGGCCTGCGGTGCGTCGTGGTGACCAACGACTACACCCGCGGCCAGGACTTCACGGGGGCGCTGGCCGTGGCGCAGGATTTCGCAGGCGTAGGGGCGCTGTTCGACGCATGGTCCTCGGTCAGCCGAGCGGCACGCGAGCGGTGACCGTCGTGCCCTCACCGGGCCGTGACCGCACCTCGAGCCGGCCGCCGATGAGTTCGGCACGTTCCTCCATGCTCGTCATGCCGTACCCGTCGGTGGCCGGCGCCTCCCCGAACGCCATGGAACCGCGGTCGAAACCGCACCCGTCGTCCCTGACCCGGAGGATCACTTCGTCGGCCGTCGTCGCGACGCTCAGATAGGTCCTCGTGCACCCGGCGTGCTTGACGACGTTCTGCAGGGCCTCCTGGGCGATGCGGTACAGGGCGATCGCGACATGGTCGGGCAGCTCGCATTCCTCGGCGTCCACGACCACCTCCAGGCCCGCGACGGAGCGGGCCAGACTGGCCAGGCTGTCGGCGAGGCCGAGGTCGTCGAGGACGGGCGGACGCAGGTCGTTGATCGCCGCGCGGGCTTCCTCGGACGTGAGATCGGCCAGTTGCTGGGCCCGCACCAGTTGTGCGGCGGCGAAGTCCACGGACTCGTGGAGTGCGCCGGCCGCCGCGTCGAGGTGGAAGCGCAGGCTGCACAGGCGTTGGGTGATCCCGTCGTGGATGTCGGCCGCCAGGCGTCTGCGCTCCGCTTCCTGCGCGGCCACGACCTGTTCGGTGAACCGCTCGTGGATGCGCTCACGCAAAGCCAGCCGGCGGTGCAGCCTGGCCTGGTGGATCACGCCGGCGACCAGGGCGCCGATCGAGGTGAGCACCCTGACGTCCCGCTCCGTGAATTCGCGACGGCGCCGGGTGTGCACGTTGAGCACCCCGACCAGGCCGCCGGGACGGGTGGCCATCGGTACCGAGACCAGCGAGGTGAAATCGCGGCCGCGCAGCTCGGGAAAGTAGCGGTAGCGCAGGTCGCTTTCCTTGTGCTCCGTGATGACGACGGGCTCCTGGTGGCTGGCCACCCAGCCTGCCACCCCGTCCCCCAGGGGCAGCCGGATGCGGCCCACGTGCTCGTCGAACGGAGGCGTGGCCCCCGCCAGGGTCAGCGACCTTTCGCCGTCGTCGAGGACGTGCACGAAGCAGACGTCGGTGGCGGTGGCGGCGACGATGAGGTCAGCCACTTTCGCTGCGAGGAGTCCCAGTTCGGGCCCTGCCGAGATCGCCTCGATGATGCCCACCAGCAGGGTGTTCTCCTGGCAGGCGTCGGGGAGTCCGAGTCCTTCTGCCGCGGTCATCGGAAGATTCCTTCCCTCAGGGCCACCGCCACGGCATTGGCCCGGTCGTTCACTTCGAGCTTGCGGAAGATCGCCCGTACGTGGCTCTTCACCGTCTCGTCGCCCAGCACGAGCCTTCCGGCGATCGCCTTGTTGGACAGCCCGGCCACCAGAAGGCCCAGGACCTCGCTCTCCCGCTGGGTGAGGCCCAGACGGGCACCCGGCCAGAATTCACCGGCCTGCAGGCGGGCAGCGGAGGCGACCACACGTCCGGCCATGGTGGGATCGATGACCGTCTCGCCCGCGGCGGCCATCTCCAGATGCCGGACCAGCCCCTCGCCGTCGATCCACTTGAGCAGATAGCCGGCCGCACCGGCACGCAGGGCCTGGAACAGGTACTGCTCGTCGTCGTAGGCGCTGAGCAGCACCACCCGCCTCCCGGGGTCTTCCTCGACCAGCCGGCGGCACAGGTCCAGGCCGCTCAGCGGGCCGCGCAGCCGTACGTCCAGCACGACGACGTCAGGGTCGAGCCCCGCGACCAGTCGCTCGGCCTCGACCGTGGTGATCGCCTGCCCGACGACGCGGACCCTGCCCCAGAAACGGGCGAGGACGGCCTTGAGACCTTCCAGGACCATTTCGTGATCATCCACGAGCACAAGGCGCAGCGGCTGCTTCTTCATGCGATGAGCCTACGAAAAGATGCACGTAAATCGAGGGGCTGAGAGGCCCTGAACCTGCCGACAGCGGAAATCCCCCTGATGGATCCCCCAAGCGGGGGGGACCCGCGCGACCTCCTGTGGCCTACCGTCGGGCCACGCCGTTGATCAGGAGGTCGCTCCATGCAACCTACCGTGGTACGACCACGCATCGTTCCCTCAGTCCTGCCTGCGGACTTCTCCCGTCTGGGGGAAGAATGCCGGTCCCTGGAGCACGCCGGTGTCGACCGGATCCAGTGGGACATCATGGACGGATCGTTCGTCCCCAACATGACCATGGGTCCCGATGTCATCGCCTCGGTCCGCCCGCAGGTCGGCCTCGAGTTCGAGGCGCATCTGATGGTCCAGGACCCGGATCGGATGCTGTCCCACTGGGTGTCGGCGGGCTGCTCGCTCGTCATCGTGCACGCCGAGGCGTGCACCCACCTGCACCGGACGCTGGCAGCGGTGCACGAGCTGGGCGCGCGCGCCGGTGTGGCGCTCAACCCGGCGACGCCGGCCAGCGCCGTGGCGCACGTGCTCGACCTGGTCGATCTGGTGCTCGTGATGACGGTGAACCCGGGCTTCGGCGGCCAGGACTACCTGGCGTCGATGGAGCGGAAGATCGCCGAGGTCCGCTCGCTGATCCAGGACCAGCCGCACGAGATCGAGCTCGAGGTCGACGGCGGGATCGGACGGAACACCATCAACGGCTCCGCACGCGCGGGCGCGACGACGTTCTGTGTCGGCAGCGCGCTGTTCCGGCACCGGGACAGGCTCGCCGACGAGGTCGCCCATCTGCGTGGGCTCGCGGAGTCGGCGCTGTCGGACTCCGCTCACGGCAAGGAAGCTGCCTGATGGCGCCGGGGCCGGGAAGCGGCACGCGCCCCGCCGGGACCGTCGCCGAGGCGCGGCACGGCCACGGCACACCCGACGAGGTGGACGCGCTGGCCGTCAAGACCATCCGGTTCCTCGCCGCCGACGGCGTCCAGGCCGCCCGGAGCGGGCACCCCGGCATGCCGATGGGAGCCGCCGCCGCGGCATGGACGCTGTGGTCGCGCTTCCTGCGGCACGACCCCGGCGAGCCGCAGTGGGAGGACAGGGACCGTTTCGTGCTCTCCGCGGGCCACGGGTCCATGCTGCTGTACTCGTTGCTCCATCTGTTCGGCTATGACCTCCCCCTCGACGAGCTGCGCCGGTTCCGCCAGTGGGGCTCGAAGACACCCGGACACCCTGAGTACGGCCACACCCCCGGTGTGGAGGTGACCACCGGGCCCCTCGGCCAGGGCATCGCCACGGCCGTGGGCCTGGCGCTGGCCGAGCGCATGCGGGCCGAGCGCGGCAACACCGACGAGCACACCGTGGTCGACCACCGCACCTGGGTGATGGCAGGCGACGGCGACCTGATGGAGGGCATCAGCCATGAGGCGGCCTCGCTCGCCGGTCATCTCGGCCTCGGTCGTCTGATCGTCATCTACGACGACAACGACATCACGATCGACGGCCCGGCGACCAGGAGCTGCTCCGACGACGTGCTCGGCCGGTTCACCGCTTATGGCTGGCAGACCCTTCGGGTGGCCGACGGCAACGATGTGGAGTCGCTGTCGGCCGCGCTCGGCGCGGCGGTGGCGGACGAGACACGGCCGACCCTGGTAGCGGTCCGGACCGTGATCGGCGACGGAGCGCCCACGCTGGCCGGGACCAGCAAGGTGCACGGCTCTCCGCTGGGCGAGAGTGAGCTGGCCGCGGCGAAGGAGGCGGCCGGCTGGCCCGCCGAGAGCTTCCACGTTCCCGAGGAGGTCACCCAGCGCTGCAAGGAACTGGCCGAGCGGGGCAGAGCCGCGCGACTGAGCTGGGAGAAGACCCGCCAGAGCTGGCAGGAGGCCAATGCGGACCTGGCGGCGTCCTGGGACACGGCCGCCCGGCCGCCCGCCGGCCTGGAGAAGCTGCTGCCCGTCTTCGAGGCCGGTACCGCGGTGGCGACCCGTGAGGCGTCGGGCGCGACACTCGCCGCGATCGGGCCCGCCTACCCCGGGCTCGTCGGCGGGTCGGCCGACCTCGCCGCGTCCACCAACACCACCGTCCCCGGAGCCGGGGACGTGGGCCCCGGCTCCTTCGCGGGCCGCACGGTGCACTTCGGTATCCGCGAGCACGCGATGGCGGCGATGCTCAACGGCATGACGCTCCACGGAGGTCTGCGCGCCTATGGCAGCACCTTCCTGGTCTTCTCCGACTATCTGAGGCCCGCGGTGCGGCTGGCCGCCCTGATGAAGGTTCCGTCGGTGTTCGTCCTCACCCATGACTCGGTCCTGGTCGGGGAGGACGGGCCGACCCACCAGCCGATCGAGCACATCGAGGCCCTGCGGCTGATCCCCGATGTGATGGTGCTGCGCCCGGCCGATGCCAACGAGACGGCCGCCTGCTGGCAGACGGCCCTGCAGCATCAGGACGGCCCGTCCGTGCTGGTGCTCAGCCGGCAGAAGCTGACGGTGCTGGATCCGGTTCCCCGGGGCGCGATCGCGCGCGACGGCGCACGTATCGTCCGCGACGGCGCCCGGACGCCGGACGTGGTCCTCGCCGCCACGGGTTCCGAGGTGGAACTCGCGGTGGCCGCGGCCGCCGAACTGTCCGATCGAGGTGTCGTGGCCCGGGTCCTGTCCGTGCCGTGGCGCGAACGGTTCGAACAGCGGTCGGCCGAGGGCTGCGACCTCCTGCCGGACTGTCCGGCGGTGTGGATCGAAGCCGGTGTTCCGCACGGCTGGGCGGCTCTGTCCCGTCCCGGCGACAAGGTCATCGGGCTGCGCCGGTTCGGAGCCAGCGCTCCCGGCCCGACCGTCTACGCGGAACTGGGCTTCACCGTCTCCGCGGTCGTGCAGGCCGCGCTCTCCCTGACCGGCCCGGGGGCCGAGGAGGAGGTCACGTCATGCCCAAGCTGATCAGAATGGAACGCGCCCGAGACAAGCAGAAGCGCCCGGTCATGATGGCCATCGCCGGAGACAGCGCCGCGGGCAAGACGACGCTGACCAAGGGACTGGTCAAGGCGCTCGGCCCGGAGCGGGTCACGGCGATCTGCGTCGACGACTACCACCGCTACGACCGGCAGGAGCGCAAGACCCTGCCGTTCACGGCGCTGCACCCGGACTGCAACTATGTGGAGATCATGGAGCAGCATCTGCAGCTCCTCGCGATGGGTGAGCCCATCCTCAAGCCGGTCTACGACCACGACACGGGGCTGCTGGCCCGCCCCGAGCTGGTCGAGCCGCGGGACTTCGTGATCGTCGAGGGGCTGCTGCCGCTCCACACGAGGATAAGCAGGGCCTGCTTCGACATCGCCGTCTACCTCGGCCCGCCCGAGGAGATCCGGCGGAAGTGGAAGATCGCCAGGGACACGCAGAAGCGCGGCTACCAGCCGGAGCAGGTGGCCGCGGAGTTGGAGCGGAGGGAGCCGGAGTCGGCGGCGTACATCCGGCCGCAGCGTGCCTTCGCCGACCTGGTGGTCCGGTTCGCGCCGATCGCCGGCCGCGACGACCCGCCGAACACGCCGCTGTCGGCCGAGCTTCTGCTGCGCCCGACCATCAGGCACCCCGGGCTCTCGACGATCCTCGACAGCAGCGAGCGGCGGTCGATCCACCTCAAGATGAGCAGGGACGAGGACGGTCGCCCGTGCGATGCCCTGCACGTCCACGGCTATGCCCCCATCGAGGAGAGCCAGGTCGTCCAGAAGGCGATCTGGTCGAGGCTCGGCGTCGACGCGGAACTGCCCGATGCGCTGGGCGATCTCGGCACGGGGCAGCGCAGCGAGCCTTTGGGGATCACCCAGCTGCTGCTCCTGTACCACCTGCTGGATGCCCAGCGGTCGGGTTCGCATCAGGCCGCAGCCCAGTGACAGGCCCTCGCCGTCTGCGCGATCGCCTGTCGTTTCCCCGATGCCGGCCGGTACGGGCCGACCGGCATCCGGCCGGCCCGTCGGCCACGAGCATCAACCACTCATTCGAGCGTCGTGGGACGCCATGCCTCATCGGGAGCAGGACATGACAGCAAGTACGGAAACGGGCGGACGCTGGAATGCGGGGGTGATCCCCTACACCGAGATGGGCTACTGGCGGCCCGACTACGAGCCCAAGGACACCGACGTGCTCGCCGCGTTCCGGATGGTTCCGCAGGAGGGCGTCCCGCCGGAGGAGGCCGGGGCCGCCGTCGCCGGTGAGTCCTCGACCGCCACGTGGACCGTGGTGTGGACCGACCGGCTCACCGCCCACGACCACTACCGGGGCAAGTGCTACAAGGTGGAGGCCGTCCCGGGCCGGCCGGGCGAGTTCATCGCCTACATCGCCTACGACCTGGACCTGTTCGAGGAGGGGTCGATCGCCAACCTCACCTCCTCGATCATCGGCAACGTGTTCGGGTTCAAGGCGGTCAAGTCCCTCCGCCTGGAGGACATGCGGATTCCCCCGCACTACGTCAAGACCTTCCAGGGTCCCGCGCACGGCGTCGTGCTGGAGCGCGAGATGCTCAACAAGTACGGGCGACCGCTGCTCGGTGCCACCATCAAGCCCAAGCTCGGTCTGTCCGCCCGCAACTACGGCCGGGTGATCTACGAGGGTCTGCGCGGCGGGCTGGACTTCACCAAGGACGACGAGAACATCAACTCCCAGCCGTTCATGCGCTGGCGGGACCGCTTCCTGTTCGGCATGGAGGCGGTCAACCGGGCGCAGGCCGAGACCGGTGAGATCAAGGGGCACTACCTCAACGTCACCGCGGCGACCATGGAGGACATGTACGAGCGTGCGGAGTTCGCCAGGGAACTCGGCAGCGTCATCGTCATGATCGACCTGACGGTCGGCTACACCGCGATCCAGTCGATGGCCAAGTGGGCCCGGAAGAACGGCGTTGTCCTCCATCTGCATCGGGCCGGTCATTCGACCTACACCCGCCAGAAGTCCCACGGAGTGAGCTTCCGCGTCGTGTCCAAGTGGATGCGCCTGGCCGGTGTCGACCACATCCACGCCGGTACGGTCATCGGGAAGCTCGAGGGCGACCGGGGAAGCGTCCTGGGCTACTACGACACGCTGCGCAAGGACAAGGTGGAGCCGGACCCGGCCAAGGGCCTGTACTTCGAGCAGGACTGGGTCTCGATGCCGGCGGTCATGCCGGTGGCCTCCGGCGGTATCCACGCCGGACAGATGCACCAGTTGCTGGACCTGTTCGACGACGACGTCATCCTGCAGTTCGGCGGCGGCACCATCGGCCACCCGATGGGCATCGCGGCGGGCGCGGCCGCCAACCGCGTGGCGCTGGAGGCGATGGTCAAGGCCCGCAACGAGGGCAAGGACCTCCTCAGGGAGGGCGAGAGCGTGCTGAAGGCCGCCGCCAAGAACAGCCGGGAGCTCGACATGGCCCTGTCCACCTGGGGTGACATCACCTTCAACTACGCGTCCACCGACACCCCCGATGTCGTCGCGACGCCGGACGCGGTGTGAGGAAGAGGAACTGACCCATGCGCATCACCCAAGGAATGTTTTCGTTTCTCCCCGAGCTCACCGACGAGGAGATCACCGCGCAGGCCCAGTACGCGCTGGACCGCGGCTGGGCGCTCTCGGTCGAGTTCACCGACGACCCGCACCCCCGCAACAACTACTGGGAGATGTGGGGGCTGCCGATGTTCGACGAGACGTCCGCTGCCGGCGTCCTCTACGAGGTGAACGAGTGCCGCAAGGCATACCCGAACCGCTACATCCGGGTGAACGCCTTCGACGCCTCGTACGGCCGGCAGACCACCGCCATGTCGTTCATCGTCAACCGTCCCGCGGACGAGCCCGGGTTCCGGCTCGACCGGCAGGAGGGCTCGGACCGGCGGATCTCCTACTCCACCCATCCCTATGCCCTCGGCCGGCCCGCGGGCGACCGCTACCGGGTCGAGGGATCATGACCGGCCACGGACCGGGACAGCGCCGCCCGGGTTTCGGGATGCCGGCCGGGCCCGGGCGCACGGCCGAGCCGGAGGCCGGCGATCCGCCTCCGCTCGCCGCGGACGCCACGGTCGATCTCGCCGCGGAGCGCCGGCGCTCCGACGTCGACTCCGTGCTCACGGCCCTGGACCGGGAGCTGATCGGGCTGGACTCGATCAAGGCCAAGGTGCGGGACATCGCCTCCCTGCTGCTCGTCGACCGGGCCCGCAGGCAGTTCGGGTTGACCTCGACCCGGCCCAGCCTGCACATGTCCTTCACCGGCAACCCCGGCACCGGGAAGACGACGGTGGCGCTGCGCATGGCCGGCCTGCTGCAGCGGCTCGGCTACATCGAGCGTGGGCACCTGGTGGCCGTGACCCGCGACGACCTCGTCGGGCAGTACGTCGGGCACACCGCGCCGAAGACCAAGGAGGTACTCAAGCGGGCGATGGGCGGTGTGCTGTTCATCGACGAGGCGTACCACCTGCACCGGCCGGACAACGAGCGTGACTACGGCCAGGAGGCCGTCGAGATCCTCCTGCAGGTCATGGAGAGCGAGCGGGAACACCTCGTTGTCATCATGGCCGGCTACCAGGACAGGATGGACGCGTTCTTCGCCTCGAATCCCGGCTTGAGCTCGCGCATCGCCCACCACCTCGAGTTCCCCGACTACGACGTCGAGGCGCTCATGGCCATCGCCCGTCTCATGCTCGAAGGGGAGAACTACCGCTTCTCCGAAACGGCCGAGAAGACGTTCCGCGAGTATCTGAGGCTTCGGATGGAACGGCCTCGGTTCTCCAACGCGCGCAGTGTCCGCAACGCGTTGGAGCGGGCCCGGCTGCGGCAGGCCCACCGGCTGGTGTCCGCGACCGGCCGTGGCTGGGGGAAGGACGATCTGATGCGCTTCGAGCCCGAGGACTTCCTGGGCAGCAGTGTGTTCTCCGGCGAGGCGGGCGGCGGTACCCACTCGGCGGCCTGACCACCGGAACCGGAAAACTGCGACCTTGTTGATGGGGCGGTCTGATCCATGTCATTTCCCTTGCTGACGGTCACGGCTGCGGTGCCGGCGCTGGGCGCGGTCGCCACCGCGGCCGTGCCGGCCGCCGGGCGAACCGCGGCCAAGTGGACGGCGCTGGCTTTCTCCTTGGGCACGCTGGTGTCGGCGGTGGCGGTACTGGTGCGCTTCGACCCGGGCGGCCCGCGGTACCAGCTGACCGAGTCCCACGCCTGGATCAGGGACTTCGGGGTGCGCTACGAGCTGGGTGTGGACGGCATGGCGGTGGCGTTGACCGTGCTGACCGCGCTGCTGGTCCCGTTCGTCATCCTGGCCGGCTGGCACGATGCCGGGCCGGTGGAGCGGAACGCGCATCGCTGGTGGCGGCCGACTCAGGGCTTCTTCGCATCGATCTTGGCGGTCGAGGCGATGGTGGTGCTGTCCTTCGAGGCCCTCGACGTCTTCTTGTTCTACGTCTTCTTCGAGGCCATGCTGGTGCCGGCGTACTTCCTGATCGGCGGCTTCGGGGACCGGGCCAAAGAGCAGGGAGAGGCCAAAGCGAGAGCGCAACGCTCGTATGCGGCGGTGAAGTTCCTGCTCTACAACCTGGCCGGTGGTCTGGTCATGCTGGCCGCGATGGTCGGTCTGTTCGTCGTGACGGCTGATCAGCTGGGCGCGGGGACCTTCTCGGTCCAGGAGATCGTGCGTGCGCGGGCCGACGGCGCGCTGGCCATGGGTACGGTCACCGAACGCCTCCTGTTCCTCGGGTTCTTCCTCGCTTTCGCGGTCAAGGCACCGATGGTGCCGGTGCACACCTGGCTGCCGAACGTGATGGGAGAGTCCGCCGCGCCGGTGGCCGTGCTGATCACGGCGGTGGTCGACAAGGTGGGCACCTTCGCGATGCTCCGGTTCTGCCTGCAGCTCTTCCCGGAGGCGTCGAAGTGGGCCGCTCCGGTGATCCTGGTCCTCGCCGTGGCAGGCATCGTCTACGGTGCCCTGCTGGCCGCCGGGCAGCACGACATCAAGCGGCTGATCGCGTACGCCTCGATCTCCCATTTCGGCTTCATCGTCCTGGGCATCTTCGCGATGACCAGCCAAGGCCAGGTCGGGGCGGCGCTCTACATGGTCAACCACGGCATATCGACGGCCGTTCTGATGCTGGTCGCCGGCTTCCTCATCTCCCGGCGCGGTTCACGGCTCATCGCCGACTACGGCGGGGTGCAGACGGTGGCGCCGCTGCTGGCGGGCACCTTCCTCATCGGCGGTCTGGCCACCCTGGCCCTGCCCGGCCTCGGCACCTTCGTCAGTGAATTCCTGGTCCTGGTAGGCACCTTCGCCCGCCACCCGGCGCTGGGTGCCGTCGCCGCCTTCGGCATCGTGCCGGCGGCACTGTATGTGCTGCTGCTCTACCAGCGCACCATGACCGGACCGGTGAAGGCGGGGGTGTCCGGGATGCCCGATCTGAAGGTCCGCGAACTCGTGGTCGCCGTCCCGCTGATCGCGCTGCTGATCGGTCTCGGCGTCTACCCCAAGCCGGTCACGGACATCATCACCCCGTCCGTCCGCCACACCCTGTCCGATGTGGGTGCATCGGATCCCGCTCCCGACGCGGTCCCGGACGCGCGGGGCGGAAGGCCCGCGCCCCCACGGTAGGCGGCGCACCAAAGAGACCGCCCTCGATTCCCGTCCTGCGAGAACCCTTGCCGACCCAATCTCCATACTGTAGACAATATTTCGCCGACATGTTCGGTGTCCTCCCACCTCCGCGGTACCCCCTCGGCCGAACGGAGTGTTCACGTGAAAGCCGCAGTTCTCGGCGCCGGTGCGGTCGGCGCCTGCGTCGGCGCCGCGCTCCACCGCGCGGGCGCCGATGTGCACCTCGTCGCCCGTGGACCGCATCTGGCGGCCATGAGGCGGCACGGGGTGCGCGTGCACAGCCCGCGCGGTGACTTCACCAGCGTCTCCGCGCGCTGTCCGGCGTTCAGCGCCCCCTCGGATCTGCTCGCGCCGAGGAGCGCCGCATGAGGAAACGAGACCCCGGGACCTGCACCCGGCTCACGCACCCGCTCGTGCGGAACTCCCGCGACGAGCCGTTCCGGCGGGCCGGCTGGGACGAGGCGCTGGACCAAGCCGCCCGCGGCCTGGAGGCGGCACGCGGCGCGTTCGGCATGTTCTCCTGCGCCCGCGCCACCAACGAGATGAACTACGTGGCGCAGAAGTTCGCCCAAGTCGTCATGGGCACCAACAACGTGGACTCCTGCAACCGGACCTGCCAGGCGCCGAGCGTCGCGGGCCTGGCGGCCGCCTTCGGATCGGGCGGGGGGACGTCGTCGTACGAGGAGATCGAGCACACCGACGTCATCGTGATGTGGGGCTCCAACGCCCGCTTCGCCCACCCGATCTTCTTCCAGCACGTGCTCAAGGGCATCAGGAACGGCGCCCGGATGTACGCGGTGGATCCGCGCCGCACCTCGACCGCGGAATGGGCGGAGAGCTGGCTCGGGCTGAACGTCGGAACCGACATCCCGATGGCACGCGCGATCGGCCGCGAGATCATCCACGCGGGCCCGGCGAACGAGGCGTTCATCGAGCGGGCGACGACCGGCTTCGAGGAGTACCGCACGCTGGTCGAGCCGTGGGCGCTGTCGCTCGCCGAGAAGGTGACGGGCGTGCCGACCTGACGCTGCACGTACAGGACAATGAGATCGTGAAGGTCACCTCTCCGCACGACAACCCGGTGACCCACGGCAACCTCTGCATCAAGGGCCGTTTCGGCTACCAGCACGTACAGAACCGGGGCTGATCAGGACATGGGACGAGTCACGGAACGACGCAAGGTGATCCGGATCCGTAACGGGGCGGTCTCCACCCGCCCCGACACGCTCGTCGCCGAGGAACCCCTGGAGATCAGACTCAACGGCAGGCCGCTCGCGATCACCATGCGCACCCCCGGCGACGACTTCGCGCTCGCCGCCGGGTTCCTGGTCAGCGAGGGAGTGCTCGCCGAGCGGGGGGAACTGCGGAACATCGTGTACTGCGCGGGCGCCACGGGTGGGGGTGCCCCCCGCTCGGGCGAAGCGGAGAGCGCCAGAGGGTCGAACACCTACAACGTGGTCGATGTGAGCACCGCGCCGGGCGTGGTGGTCCCCGACATCACGCTGCAGCGCAACGTCTACACGACCTCGTCCTGCGGCCTGTGCGGCAAGACGAGCCTGGACGCGGTCCGGACGACGGCCCGCTGGTCCATCACCGATACTCCCCCGGTCCGGGTGGACCCTGACTTGCTCGCGGGCCTCCCCGACCGGCTGCGCGCGACCCAGCGGGTGTTCGACCGGACCGGGGGGCTGCACGCGGCGGCCCTGTTCACCGAGGACGGCGAGCTGCTCGACATCCGGGAGGACGTGGGCCGGCACAACGCGGTCGACAAGCTGGTCGGCCGCGCCCTGCAGAACGGGAACCTGCCGCTGTCCCGCACGATCCTGCTGGTCTCGGGCCGGGCATCCTTCGAGCTGGCGCAGAAGGCCGTGATGGCGGGCATCCCGGTGCTGGCGGCGGTCTCGGCGCCCTCGTCGCTGGCCGTGGACCTGGCCGCGGAGACCGGCCTGACCCTGGTGGGCTTCCTGCGGGGCAGCTCCATGAACGTGTACGCGGGTGAGGACCGCATCGCCCTGCGGACCGCGGCCGCCCAAGGCTGACCGGCCCCCTGCGGCACGGCGGCGGGGCCCCGACCGGTTGGGAGCGCCCCCTGCGCCGCGGGGGCCCCGCCTCAGTCCCGGCCCCGGCGGGGACCGGCCGCAGCGGCGGCGCTCCTCGTCGGCCGGTCCGTCAGCGGTTCGCCGGTCCGTCAGCGGTTCACCGGTGGACCGGCCGGTCCGTCAGCCGGCCTTGAGGCGCACCTGGGAGGCGGCCACGACCGATCCCAGCCGCGGGAAGTCCAGCCGCACGGACGCCTCGTGCTCCGCCGCGGTCAACGCGGCCATGGCGTCCTCGACGAAGACGAGGTCGTAGCGGAGGTCGGAGGCGGCGCGGGCGGTGGACTCCACGCCCAGGTCGGTGGCGATGCCACCGAACACCGAGGTGGTGATGCCGCGCTCCCGCAGGCGCTGGTCCAGACCCGTGCCGCGGAAGCCGCCGAGCGTCCGCTTCACCACCTCCAGATCGCCGTCCGCGAGCAGTCCGTCCACCAGTCCGCTGCCGGGTGGCTGCTCGGGGACTCCGGGACGCTGCGGGGCGTGCGCCTTGACCTCCCGCGCCGTCCTCAGCGCCTCCTCGAACTTCGGGGCGGACCTGCACCCGGGTGCTGGTCTTCTCGCTGAAGATCTTGTCCCTCGGGATGCCGTGCTTGCTGAGCGCGTCGAGCTGGGAGTCGAGTACCTGCCCGAGGTTCGAGCACCGCGCGCAGCCGATGCGGATGTCCGCGCTCACTGGGGTGCTTGGTGTTCACCGAGGTGGCGTTACCAGGCCGATCTCGTAGGCGGTGATGACAAGTTGGACTCGGTCGCGGGCTTCGAGTTTGGTGAGTAGCCGCGCTACGTGTGCTTTTGCGGTGGCCACGCTGATGTAGAGGTGGGCGGCGATCTCGCTGTTGGACATGCCGCGTCCGACGAGGGTCAGTACCTCGCGTTCCCGCTGGGTGATGTTCCCGACTGGTCGTGGATGCGGGGCTGGTTCGGGGCGGGCGGCGAACTCCGCGATCAGGCGGCGCGTGACGCTCGGGGCGATCAGGGCGTCTCCGGCGGCGACCACACGGATCGCCCCGAGGATGTCGTCCAGTGCCATGTCCTTGACGAGGAATCCGCTCGCACCCGCTCGGAGAGCACCGTAGATGTACTCGTCATCGTCGAACGTGGTGAGGATAAGGACGCGCGCCGCTCCAGCGGCTGCCGTGATCAGCCCAGTGGCCTCGATGCCGTCCATGCCTGGCATGCGGATGTCCATCACCGCCACGTCGGGCCCGGTGTCCCGGACCAGCTGGACCGCTTCGGCGCCGGTTCCGGCCTCTCCCACGACGTCGATGTCGGGGGCGTCGGCCATGAGGACGCGCAGGCCGTTGCGGACCAGCGGCTGGTCGTCGGCGAGCACGACGCGGACCGTCATGAGATGTGCGCTCCTTCGGAGAGTGGGAGCCGGGCTGCCACGCGAAAGCCGCCCTCGGGACGAGGCCCGGCGGTGAACTGGCCGCGTAGCAGGTTGACGCGTTCCCTCATTCCGGTGATGCCGTATCCGGTGCCGGAGGTGGGGCCGCCGCGGCCGTCGTCGGCGACCTCTATGGTCAGTTCACCGTCTTGGTAGCCGATGGTGACGCGGCAGTCGGGGGTGTCCGCGTGGCGTACGACGTTGGTGAGGGCCTCCTGGACGATCCGGAAGGCGGCCAGGTCGATATCGGGGGGCAGGGGCCGTCGTTCTCCGAGCCATCGCATGTCGACATGGATGCCCGCGTCCTTCGCCGAGGCCGTCAGCCGGTCGAGGTCGGCCAGCCCCGGGGCAGGCTCGCGCGGCGCGGCCTCCGCCCCAGGGCCCGGTTCGGTGCGGCGCAGCGCGCCCAGGGTGCGCCGCAGCCCGGCGAGGGTTTCCCTGCTGGTCTCTTCGATGGTGGCCAGCGCGTTGCGGGCTTCGTCCGGCTGTGTGTCGATGACCCGACGACCCACGCCTGCCTGGATGGCGATGACGCCAATACTGTGCGCGATCATGTCGTGCAGCTCACGGGCGATCCGGAGGCGTTCGGCAGCGGCGGCCCGGGCGGCGGTCTGTGAGCGCAGTACCGCGGCGTGCTCTCGGCGTTCGCGAATCGAATGGCCGGTCATCCAGGCGGCGGCGAGCGCGACGACGAGGACCACGACCGTGCGGGCGAAGCCGTCCGTCCCGGTCCCGAGGCGTGCGGCGAAGGCGACCTGTACGCCGAGCGTCGTGACGGCAGCGGTGACCGCGATGCGGCGAGGCCGGGTGGCCACGATGTATCCGACGGCGAGGTCGTTCGCCAGAACCAGCAGAAACACAACCTGCCAGAACGGGGTTGTCGTCGCCGTGACGTACGTACCCAGGAGCAACGGTGCCAGAGCCGGCAGTGGGCGGCGGCGCAGCAGTCCGAGAGGCAGGACCGTGACCGCGGCCGCCGAGACGAAGGGCAGGCCGGGGGAGTCGAAGGGCGTGCCGCGTGCCGCGAAGAACAGTGCGAAGGGGTAGGCGATCGCCCCGCACCAGGCCAGAGCCGCCCGCGCGGCCGGCCGCAGGTGCCAGGACGACATGGGACGCGGCTCGGCGGACATGGGGCGATCGTAATCGCCTGACCAGCGGCGGAACATTGGCCCGTGGGCGTACGCCCACGGGATACCAGGCCTCCCGCGAGTGCAGCCGCCGGGCCGATGCCGGACGGACGCTCTCCCCGGCACCGTTGGCCAGGTGATCGAAGTCAACGAACTGACCAAGCGATACGGCAAGGCCACTGCCGTCAACGGCCTGACTTTCACCGTGCGCCCCGGGCACGTCACCGGGTTCCTCGGTCCCAACGGTGCCGGCAAGAGCACCACGCTGCGCATGTTCCTCGGCTTGACCGAACCCACCAGCGGCACCGCCACTATCGACGGTCACCTGTTCCGGGACCACCCGCGCGGCCTGCGTCACGTCGGTGCCCTGCTCGACGCCCATGACGTCCATGGCGGTCGCAGCGCAGTGGCCTATCTGTCCGCCCTGGCCCGCAGCAACGGTATCCCGCGGCACCGGGTGGACGAGGTCCTTGAGGAGGTGGGACTGGCTCCTGCGGCCCGGCGTCGCATCGGCGGGTTCTCCCTGGGCATGAAGCAGCGGCTCGGCATCGCCACGGCTCTGCTCGGCGACCCTCCGGTGCTGCTGTTCGACGAGCCGGTCAACGGCCTGGACCCGGAGGGCGTGCGGTGGGTACGCGGCCTGTTCGGGCGACTGGCCGCCGAGGGGCGCACCGTGTTCGTCTCCAGCCACCTGATGAGCGAGATGCAGAACACCGCCGAGCACCTGATCGTCATCGGCCGGGGCGAGCTGATCGCCGACGAGAGCGTGACGGAGTTCGCGGCCCGCGGCACCCGCCAGAGCGTGACCGTGCGGACACCCGACGGCACCACGCTGGCAGCTGTGCTCGAAGCCGAGGGCGCCTCGGTACAGCCGGACGACCCGGTCGCCGACGCAGCGGAGTGGCTCACCGTGACCGGCCTGAGCGCGGCTCGCATCGGGGAACTCGCCTCCCACCACCGCATCGTGCTCCTTGAGCTGGCCACCCGCACCTCCTCACTGGAGGAGGCGTTCATGGAACTCACCGCCGACAGCGTCGAATACCTCGCAGGAGAATCCCGATGACCTCGACCACCACACGGCAGACGGGGGTCTCGACCGCCGTGCGCGCCGCCGAGCCCGGCGCCCGCTTCCGGGACCTGCTCGCCGCCGAGTGGATCAAACTCTGGTCGCTGCGGTCCATTTCCTGGGCCTTCGGGGTCAGCGCACTCGTCATCATCGCCATCAACATCAGCGCGGCCGTCGCGGACTACAACAACTGGCCGGCCTACAACGAAGGGATCCGGGCCCTCTTCGTTCCGATCTGGGCCATGCGGGACGCCTTCACCATCGGCGCCTGCATGGTCCTGATACTCGCCACCGGCAGCATCGGCGCCCTCACGGTCGTCGGCGAGTACAGCACCGGACAGATCCGCACGACTTTCGCGGCAGTACCGGCCCGCCGATCGGTCGTAGCGGCCAAGATGGCCGTCGTGACGGCAGTCATGCTCGTCTACGGCACCGTCGTCGCGGGAACCTCGTTCGGCGTGACACAGGCCATCCTGTCCGGTCGGGGCATCGGCCTGTCCCTCGGCTACCCAGGCGCGCTCCGCGCCGTCGCGGCGTCCGCTCTGCTCGCTCCGGTGTGCGCGCTCGTCGGGATGGGCCTCGGCGCCCTCATCCGGCACACCGCAACCACCTTCGTGACGTTCACCGGCATTCTTTTGCTGCTGCCGCTCCTCCTCAACGACCGCCACCGCTGGTCGTCCGCCATCCTTCACGCGCTGCCCCGCAGCGCGTGGGAACGGCTGGTGCAGATGGGCGACCCCTTCGGATCGGCCCCCTACCCGGCGACCATCAGCGGGTCGTGGATCGTGTACACGGCTTGGCCTCTCGCCGCAGCAGTCGTCGCTGTGGTCGCCGTCCGTCGGCACGATCCGTGAGCCCGCAGGGCCTGGCTGCCAAAGATGCGCACCGGGCCGTTGCAGCAGGCTCTTGGTCCGTACTCGCCGGGTGCCAGGCGGGAACGGGTCGTGGTCGGCGGAGTTCCAGTTCTCCACTGGGATCGAGCTCCAGGGGTGCGGTCATGACGGAACGTCATCCGCAGTCAGCCCTGTGTGCCCGAGATCCGGATCAACAGGCCGGTGAACAGCTCACGCGCGGCACCACGCCGCAGGCGCCACGGGTGCCGCGGCGCGGCGGACCTCAGCCGGAGCGTGTCCCCGTGCCGATCCCGGTGCGCGGGGCCGCGGCCGGTCCGGAGGCGGCCGGCCGCGGCTGCGGATCGCGGGAGCGGCGCTTGGCGATCACCGCGCAGACCATGAGCTGCATCTGGTGGAAGAGCATCAGCGGAAGCACGGCCAGCGAGGCCTGCGTGCCGAACAGAACGCTCGCCATGGGCAGCCCGGAGGCGAGGGACTTCTTCGAGCCGGCGAACTGGATGGCGATCCGGTCCTCCCGGCCGAAGCCCAGCGCACGGCCGCCGTACCAGGTCAGCGTGAGCATCACCGCGAGCACCACCGCCTCGACCAGGAGCAGGCCGCCCAGCCGGAGCGGGCTGACCTGGTGCCAGATGCCCCGGACCATGCCCTCGCTGAAGGCCGTGTAGACGACCAGCAGGATCGAGCCGCGGTCGACCAGCCCGAGCACCTTCTTGTGCCGGGTGATGAAGCTCCCGATCCAGCGCCGCAGCACCTGCCCCGCGAGGAACGGCACCAGCAGCTGCAGCACGATCTTGACGAGCGAGTCCGCGGAGAACCCACCTCCGCTGTTGCCGAGCAGCGCCGCCGCGAGCAGCGGGGTGACGACGATGCCCACGAGGGAGGAGAAGGATCCCGCGCAGATCGCGGCGGGCACGTTGCCGCGCGCGATCGAGGTGAAGGCGATCGAGGACTGGATGGTCGACGGGACGAGGGTGAGGAAGAGCAGGCCGGTGTAGAGGTTGTGCGTCAGCAGCACCGGCACCAGGCCCCGGGCGGCCAAGCCCAGCAGCGGGAAGATCACGAACGTGCAGGCCAGCACCGTGACGTGGAGCCGCCAGTGTTTGAGCCCCGTCAGGGCCTCCCGGGTGGAGAGCCGGGTTCCGTACAGGAAGAAGAGGAGGGCGATCGCGGCGGTGGATGCGCCCGACGCGACATCGGCGGCCGTGCCCCGCGCCGGGAGGAGGGCCGCCGCGCCCACGGTCCCCAGCAGCAGGAGGATGTACGGGTCCACGGGGATCCAACGCGGCCATTGCAGGCGTTTCACTGTGCTCCACTACTTCGCTGTACGTCCGGTGCCGGACACGCTCGTGCCCTCTTCATCGTCCTCCTCCGCCGATCGATCGGGAATCCGGCATACCGCTCTGACTGTCATCGCGTTCCGCGATAACCTGAGGGGGTGTACGACCCCTCCCACCTGCGGACGTTTCTGGCGGTCGCCCAGACCCTGAGCTTCACGCAGGCCGCCCGGCGGCTCGGGCTGCGCCAGTCCACGGTCAGCCAGCATGTGCGGCGCCTGGAGGACGCGACGGGGCGGCAGCTGTTCTCCCGGGGCACGCACTCGGTCGAGCTGACCGAGGACGGCGAGGCGATGCTCGGCTTCGCGCGCCGGATCCTGGAGGTGCACGAGCAGGCGACGGCGTTCTTCACCGGCACGCGCCTGCGGGGCCGGCTCAGGTTCGGCGCCTCGGAGGACCTCGTCGCCACCCGCCTTCCGGAGATCCTGGAGGGGTTCCGCCACGACCACCCCGAGGTCGATCTGGAACTGACGGTCGAGCTGTCCGGCGTGCTCCACGAACAGCTCGCCACGGGCCGGCTCGATCTGGTGCTGGCCAAGCGGCGCCCCCAGGACCCGCGCGGGGAACTGGTCTGGCACGACAGACTGGTGTGGATCGGCGCGGAGCGGCTGCGCCTGGACCCGGACCGCCCGGTGCCACTGATCGTCTATCCGCCGCCGGGCATCACCCGTGCCCGCGCACTGGAGGCCCTGGAGAGGCAGGGCCGCGCCTGGCGCGTCGCGTGTACGAGCGGCAGCCTCAACGGCCTGGTCGCGGCGGCCCGCGCCGGCCTCGGCGTGATGGTCCACTCCCGCGGTCTGGTCCCGCCCGGTCTGGTGCGGATCCCCGAGCGGGCGGGCCTGCCGGAGCTGGGCGAGGTCGACTTCGTCCTGGTGCACGGGCAGCGGCCGGGTCCGGCGCGCAACGCGGCCCGGGCACTGGCGGCGGCGATCCTGGCGGGCGGAGACCGGCTGCACCGCCGCTGAGCGGGCTCGGCGAAGTCCAGTACGGTTCGACGCGCCGCGAAGGGGCGCGGAGAACCGCGCGACGCGCCACGACGGACCCGCAGGTGATGCACCGGAGTTCCGCGGAACGCCTGGCACGGAACCGGCGACGCGCACCACCGCCGATGTTACTCACGAGTAGAGCGCCCGCCACGGTAATCGCACCGTACAGATTCCGTGGAGATTGCGGGACCGGAACCTACGCAGCAGTAGGGATTTTCGCCCGTCCCTCTCCGTTGTGCGGGCGTTTTCCGGACCTGACCTGTGCATTTGCGGACAGCGCCCCGGTTTCCGCCCCTCTCCCGCCCGGCCGCCCGGTGGGGTAGCTTTCACGGCGCTGTGCGGAGCGCCACAAGGAGCGGGATTGCGCGAGTTCACCAACCCCCCGTTGGCGTCGACGCCGCCGGTGGGCGGTCTGGCCGACGTCGTCTTCGAGTATGCCCGTCAAGATCCGCTCCGTGTCGCCCTCGGTCGCAAGGACGAGGAGGGCCGGTGGCGGGATGTGACCGCTGCGGAGTTCCGCGACGAGGTGCTGGCGCTCGCCAAGGGGCTGCTGGCCGAAGGGGTCCGCTTCGGGGACCGGGTCGCGATCATGTGCCGCACGCGCTACGAGTGGACGCTCTTCGACTTCGCGTTGTGGACGATCGGCGCGCAGGTGGTGCCCGTCTACCCCACCTCCTCGGCCGAGCAGGTCTTCTGGATGCTGCACGACGCGCAGGTCACGGCCGCGATGGTGGAGCACGAGGACCACGCGATGACCATCGCCACGGTCATCGACCGGCTGCCGCAGCTGCACCGGCTGTGGCAGCTGGACGTGGGCACCGTCCAGAAGCTGTACGACGCGGGCGCCCACATCGACGACGAGGTGGTGCACCGGCACCGGCAGGCGGTCACCCCGGACTCGGTCGCGACCGTGATCTACACCTCGGGCACCACCGGCCGTCCCAAGGGCTGCGTCCTCTCGCACGGCAACTTCATGTTCGAGGCCGATACGGTCATCGAGCGCTGGGAACCGGTCTTCCACTCCAGGAGGGGCGACGAGGCGGCCACGTTGCTGTTCCTGCCGCTGGCCCACGTCTTCGGCCGGATGGTGCAGGTGGCGGCCATCCGCGGCAGGGTCAAGTTCGGCCACCAGCCCCAGTTGAACGCGGCGGCCCTGCTGCCCGACCTGGCCGCGTTCAGGCCGACGTTCTTCCTCGCCGTGCCGTACATCTTCGAGAAGGTGTTCAACGCGGCCCGCCGCAAGGCCGAGAAGGAGGGCCGCTCCGGCCCGTTCGAGAAGGCGGTCGAGGTCGCCGTCAAGTACGCGGACGCGGTCGAGGCGAAGGCGTGGGGCATCGGGCCCGGGCCGTCCGCGGGCCTGCGCGTGCAGCACCAGTTCTTCGACAAGGTCGTGTACGCCAAGATCCGTGCCGCGATGGGCGGCCGGGTGCGGCACGCGATGTCCGGGGGTTCGGCGATGGACCGCCGGCTCGGACTGTTCTTCGCGGGCGCCGGCGTGCACATCTACGAGGGGTACGGGCTGACGGAGTCGACGGCGGCCGCGACCGCCAACCCTCCCGAGCGCACCCGGTACGGCACCGTCGGCCAGGCCATCCCCGGCACGACCGTGCACATCTCCGACGACGGCGAGATCTGGCTGCACGGCGGCAACATCTTCCAGGGCTACCTGAACAACCAGAAGGCCACCGACGGAGCCCTGCACGACGGCTGGCTGGCCACCGGCGACCTGGGCTCCCTCGACGAGGACGGCTATCTCACCATCACCGGGCGCAAGAAGGAGATCCTGGTGACCTCCGGCGGCAAGAGCGTCTCGCCCGGGCTGCTGGAGGAGCGGGTACGGGACCACCCCCTGGTCGCGCAGTGCATCGTCGTCGGCAACGACCGCCCGTACGTGGCGGCGCTCGTCACGCTCGACTCGGAGGCCGTGGAGCACTGGCTGCAGATGCGCGGCAAGCCGCAGCTGTCCCCGGCCCAGCTCGTCCGCGACCCGGATCTGGAGACGGAGGTGCGGCGGGCGGTGGTGGCCGCCAACACGCTTGTCTCACAGGCCGAGTCGATCCGCACGTTCCGCATCCTCGCCCACCAGTTCACCGAGGAGCACGGCCTGCTCACGCCGTCGCTGAAGCTGAAGCGCAAGGCGATCGAGAACGCGTACGCGGCCGAGGTGGAGGCGCTGTACCGGGCCTGAGACCGGTGCGGGAGGGCCTCGGTCCGCGGCGTGGACGGGCGCGGCCGGGACCGTTTCCGGCCATTGTCCGGCCGGCGTCGAGATTCCGCGGGGAAACGGCCGGTCAGGAATGCGTGTCGCACCGTGATCGTTGACGATGGGAGTACCCACCCGACGACTGAAGGATCGAGAGCTCGTGAGCAGCAAGGTCCCCCCGATCATCCTGAACAACGGCGTCGAGATGCCCCAGCTGGGCTTCGGCGTCTGGCAGGTGCCGGACGGCGAGGCGGAGAGCGCCGTCGCCACCGCTCTGGAGGCCGGGTACCGCAGCATCGACACAGCGGCGATCTACGGCAACGAAGAGGGCGTCGGCAAGGCGGTGGCCGCCTCCGGCATCCCCCGCGAGGACCTCTTCGTCACCACCAAGCTCTGGAACAGCGACCACGGGTACGACTCCGCGCTGCGCGCCTTCGACGCGTCGCTGGCGAAGCTCGGCCTGGAGTACGTGGATCTGTACCTGATCCACTGGCCGTTGCCGTCCCGGGGCAGGTTCGTCGAGACGTACAAGGCCTTCGAGAAGATCCACGCGGACGGCCGCGCCAAGGCGATCGGCGTCTCCAACTTCCTTCCCGAGCACCTGGAGCGCCTGATCGACGCGACGTCGGTCATCCCCGCGGTGAACCAGATCGAGCTGCACCCGCATCTGCAGCAGCCGGCGGCACGTGAATACCACGCGGAGCAGGGGATCGCGACGGAGGCGTGGTCGCCCCTCGGCCAGGGCAAGGGCCTTCTGGAGGTCCCGGCGATCGTCGCCATCGCCCAGAAGCACGGCCGCTCCCCCGCCCAGGTCGTGCTGCGCTGGCACCTCCAGCTCGGCACCATCGTGATCCCCAAGTCCGTGACCCCGTCCCGGATCAGGGAGAACATCCAGGTCTTCGACTTCTCCCTGGACACCGAGGACATGGCGGCGATCAGCGCGCTCAACGAGGACCGCCGCATCGGCCCCGACCCGGCGACGTTCGACATGGCCTGACGCCGGCTCGTCCGCCGGCCCCGGCCCACGGCCCGGCCCCGCTTCCGCGCGGCCGGGCCGTCGTCGTCCTGGGCCTTCGCCGGCCGTGGTGGGGCCGAAGCGCCGGTGGACCTCCCGCCGCGGCGCACACCGTATCGGGTGCCCGACGTCAGTTGGGCTGTCCGAGCGGCCGTACCACCACCGTGTTGACGTCGACGCCCACGGGCCGGCGGATCGCCCAGACGACCGGGTCGGCGATCCGGTCGGCGGTGAGGAGGTGCCCCGGCGGGGGGGCTGCCGTAGCCGTCCCGGAACGGCGTCTCGACACGGCCGTGCGCGATCAGTGTCACACCCACGCCCCACTCCGTGACCTGACGGCGGGCGTTCTCGGCCAGGCCGGTGACCGCCCTCCCCCACTCTCGGCTTCGCCCGAGCGGGCGGTACCCCCATGGTCGCCCCGTAGTTGTTGCCCGGCGTGTTCACGAACCCGGCCACACCGCCGACCAGGACGATCCGGCCCTGGGTCTCCTTGAGGGCGTCGATGGAGGCCCTGATGAGCAGCGCGGGACCCAGCGGTCAGCACCGTCTCGGGCCGCCCGGCCCGATCGCCCTCCGCGACCGTGTCGCGGGTGGCGAAACCGGCGTTGGCGAGGACCGTGTCGAGCCGGCCGAACTCCTTCAGCGTGGTCTCGACGGCGGCAGGCACCTGGTCGTACTCGGCCATGTTCCCGGCAATGGCCAACAGGCCGGCCGGGTCTTGGGGTTCCGCCGCGAAGCCGCGCAGCCGCTGCTCGCCGCGTCCCGTGACGGCCACCCGGTGCCCCGCGTCGAGCAGCTGCCGTGCCACCGCGGCGCCGATGCCGCTGCCCCCCGCCGGTGACGAGTGCGACCGGAGAATCGATCACGGTTACCCCCTGCGCCTCGGTGAACGCCGGCGAGTCCGCCACCTGGAGCGCTCTCCAAGTCAGGTGCCCTGGCGGCGCGTCTCACACGGGCCGGACGGCCGTGTACACCGTGTGCGCCTTCAGGACGAACACGTCCTTCCGGCGGTGCACGCTCGCGTCGTCCTCGGGGTCCAGGAGGCGGTCGAGGGTGCTGCGGTCGTCGGGACCGAGGTCGTCGGCGAGCGCCTCGCGCAGCCGTGTCAGGGAGGCGACGACGTAGCCACGGGCACGGTCCGTGGCCGGGGCGGGCAGGTCCAGCAGGAAGCTGCGGGTACCGGTGTGCTTCAGGCCGGCCGCGGTCAGCAGCGCCGGCCAGTCCTCGGTCTCCGTGACGGCACCGGGCAGCTCGGCCCGCATCCGTGTGAACCACTCCGCCTCCATCGCGTCGAGGCGCGCCTGCAGGCCCGGACGCCCGAAACCGATGTCCCGCGGCAGGAACCGCGCGGGCAGACCGCCCTCCAGCAGGGCCAGGGTGCCCCCGGGTGCCAGCCGCGCTGCGAACGCGGCGAGGGCGGCCCGCTGGTCGCCCAGGTGGTGCAGGCTGTTGCCGGCCCACAGCAGGCCGGCCGGGTGGTCCAGCCCGCCCAGGGCGTCCGGCAGGTCACCGGCGATGACATCGAGGCGGTCGGCGAGGCCGAGACGGGCGGCCCGGGCCCGGGCGCGCTCCAGCAGTGGCTCGGAGCCGTCCACGGCGACCACGCGCGCGCCCGGGAACGCCTCGGCGAAATAGCAGGCGACCACGCCCGGCCCGCTGCCCGTGTCGACGATCAGACCGGGCTCCGGCATGTCCTCGGCCAGCCACGCCATGACCTTCTCGTACAGGGGTGAGAACAGCTCCGCCTGGGCCTCCAGCACGGGGGCCATGACGGCCCAGTCGATGTCGGTGTGGTCGTGGTGCCCGTGGTGTCGATGGTGGCCCTGGCGGTCCCGATGACCGTGGTGTGCGTGCGCCATGGTGGTCAGCCTCCCTTGTCGATGCCGCCAGCCTGCGCCGACGCCCCGTGAACCGGCCACTTCGGTTGCCGGGGCGGCAAAAACCACGGCGGTTCGCGATCCGCGGGGACCGGCCC
This sequence comes from Streptomyces caeni, assembly GCF_042678285.1. Classification (NCBI taxonomy): domain Bacteria; kingdom Bacillati; phylum Actinomycetota; class Actinomycetes; order Kitasatosporales; family Streptomycetaceae; genus Streptomyces; species Streptomyces caeni. Next base: position 24,377 of record NZ_JBHUDX010000092.1, on the reverse strand, counting down.
TCCCCGGCCGGTCCCCGCGGATCGCCTCAGGCCGGGGTCAGGACAGCGGCGGATAGGCGTTCGCCATCAGCTGCTGGAACTGCGCCGAGAACCAGTGCCCGGACAGCGGTGCGTCCGGCAGCGCGCCCGACATGTTGTTGCCGTTGCGCGCGTTGCCCGTGTAGGTCGGGTCGCACATGCGGTCGAAGCCCTTGCCCTCGTCGTTCGAGATGGCTGTGCTGGAGCCGTCGGACTCACCCGGCGGCTTCATCCACACGTAGGCGTCGATACCGGCGGCCGGCGACGCCTGCGGGCGCTCGCCGAGCCCGGCGCCCGCCTGGTTGCACCAGTTGCCGATGTTGATGCGCCGGTCGTAGCGGCCGCCGTCGACGTATGTGTCCACACTGGTCGTGGCGCCCGGTCCGGAGGGCCGGGCGGAGCCGCCCCAGCCGTTGCGGGAGGTGTCGATCAGCATGCCGATGTCCGAGTTGAACCCGACCGAGACCAGCTTGTCGCGGAACGCCTGCGCGTACGACAACTCATCGACGTACCGGTTCCAGTCGACCCACTTGGACTGGCGCACCGAGGTGCCGTTCACGGTGTCGTCGACCGTGAAGTTGTCCTCCTTGAGGGCGCTGTAGTTCGCCGTGTTGGTGATGAAGCCCGCCACGTCGTCGACCGTCGCGCCCTCGCTCGTGGCCGCCTGCTTGAACAGGTCCGCCGACGGGCCGAAGTTGTCGTCCCAGCCGAGCCAGCCGTGGTGTCCGGCGTCCACGTAGTTGTAGACGTTGGGGATCGCGCCGAGCGTGGCGAGCGCGTAGCCGACGCCCTTCACGTAGTTGCCGTTGGCCTTCATCGTGTCGCACTCGGGTGTGGCCGTGGCCCGGCTGCCGATGTTGGTGACCAGGTTCGGCAGCGAGTCGATCTCGATCGTGGTGACGATCCGCAGCGAGGCGTACTGGGGGTCGGCCAGGATCGCCGCGATCGGGTCGATGAACTGGGTCTTGTACTTGTCGATCTCCGTCGGGCCGAGTTCGCCGTTGGACGCCAGGGCCGAGCAGTCGCGTCCCGGCAGGTCGTAGATCACGAGCTGGACGACTTCTTCGCCGCTGCCCTTCTGGGCGAGGGCCGCGTCGAGGTGGTCGCGCAGGCCCATGCCGCCGTTCACGCCGTTGATCGCCGCGATGCGGTCGAGCCAGACGCCGGTGGGCTGGTTCGAGACGCGGCTGCCGCCCGGCTCCGCGGCGGCCTTCGCGGACCACTCCGGGTTCACGTACACCTTGGCTCCGGCGTACGGGTTGTCGACGCGGCCGCTCGTGCCGCCACCGCCACCGCCTCCGCCACCGCCACCGCCACCGCTGCCGCCGTCGTCGACGTTGCAGGTGACGCCGTCGAGGGTGAAGGCCGTCGGGACCTCGTTGCTGCCGCTGTAGGAGGCGTTGAATCCGAAGCTGACCGAACCACCCGTCGCGAGTGCGCCGTTGTAGGTCTCATTGGCGGCGGTGACCTCGGCCCCGCTCTGGCTGATCCGCGCGTTCCAGCCGCTGGTGACCTGCTGGTTGCCGGCGTAGGACCACTGCACCGCCCAACTGCTCTTGGCGGCACCGTTGTTGGTGACAGTGACGGCGGCGGTGAAGCCGGTGTCCCACTGGTTCTGCACCGTGTAGGCGACGGTGCAGGGGACGGCGGTGATCCCGGCGCCCGACGAGGGGACGGCGGCAGCCGCGGGTCCCGAGGCCCCGGCGAACAGCGCCAGGGCGGCGAACATCGCTGTTCTGGTACGACTCATGAGTGCGGGTTTCCTTCTCTGTCCACGGGATGTTGACCGTTGCGGAGTCATCCGCTCAGGGCGCGCAGATGGTCACGCAGCCCGATGCCGTACGACGTGGGCGTACCGTCGTAACCGGAGATCAGGGACGGCCCGGACGAGCAGTCCCAGGTGTTCCAGGTCCAGCCGAGATACGAGAGCCCCCGGTCGTCGAACCACTTCATGACCTGGTCGACGAACCCGTGCGAGCAGGTGTTCTCACCGACCTCCCCGGCGACGAGCGGCACCTGGGCCGCCACCGGGGCGAGGGTGGAGTTCCAGCAGCTCTCGTTCGCACAGGCGTTGAAGTTGTAGACGTGGTACGCGGCAACGAGATTGCCCGCGGGGTCGTCGGGCCGGTACGTCAGCCACTGGCTCAGGTCGTTGGAGTACGCGAGGCCGCCCGCCAGGATCACGTTCGTGGCACCGGTGCCGCGCACCGCGTCGACCAGGTCCTGCATGCCGGCGACCTCGTAGCCGATTCCGGGGCAGGTGCCGCCGTCCCGCCAGCACTGCCACGCCTGGGTGGCCGTGGTCGTCGCCCGGTCCGGATAGGGCTCGTTGAACAGGTCGAACGCGACCGCCGGGTCGTCCTTGAACGTGCTCGCGACCGATGCCCAGAACGACGGAGTGTACTGCGCGTCCGGCATCGGCTTCTGGCAGGTGGCGTGCACATCGGAGCAGCCGGCGGAGTTGCCGGTGTACTGGCCGTAGGTCCAGTGCAGGTCGAGGACCGGGGTCATGCCGTGTGCCTCGACCCTGGCCACCAGGTCCTTGACGGCGCCGATGTAGTTGGCGCCCGCGTACTCGGGCTTGATGTTCGAGAGCCCCAGCCAGCACTCCTCGTTCAGCGGAATGCGGACCGCGTCGGTCTTCCAGTCGGCGATCGCCTGGACGGCCGCGTCGTCGACCGGGCCGTCGAAGATGCCGTAGCCCTGGACGCACATGAACTCGCCGCCGGAGCGGTTCACACCGAGCAGCCTGCGGGTCGCGCCGCCCGAGTCCACGAGCCTGTTCCCCGAGACGTGCAGGGCCGGTGCCGTGCCCGCCGGGGGAGGCTGGGTCGGGGGCGGCGTCGGCCCGGGGTCGACGTTGCACGTGGTTCCGTTGAGCGTGAACGATGTGGGCACCGGGTTGCTTCCCTCCCAGGAGGCTATGAACCCGGCGCTGACACTGGCGCCCGTGGCCAGCGAACCGTTCCAGCTCTCGTTGGCCGCGGTCACCGTCGTACCGGACTGGGACCACGTGGCGTTCCAGCCCTGGGTGACCCGCTGGCCGCCCGCGAAGTCGAAGCCGAGGCTCCAACCGCTCACGGCCTCACTGTTGTTGGTGATCTCTACAGCGCCCTGGAAGCCGCTGTCCCACTGGCTGGTCACGGAGTAGTCCACCGTGCACGCGGGAGCGGCGCCCGACGCGGTGACGACCGGCGCGACCACGGTGCCCACGAGGGCGACCGCGCCGGCCACGAGTAAAAGTGCTGAACGAGGGGGGTGTCGCATGAGCGACTCCTTTCAGCTCGGGCGCGTCGTGACGGACGCGCCGACTGATGGAATCGCTCCCACTGGTGCAGGTGAAGGTAGCGCCAAGTGACGAGAAAGGCCAGAGGAGTCACAATCTTGTCTGTTCTACCCGCGTCACATCCTTTTCGACTCTTCACACACCTTGACCGCCCCCACCCCCCTCCCCAATATGGGAGCGCTCCCACTGGTTCAAGGCTTGTTGCTCCTCCCCCCACTTCTCCGAGCCGCAAGGAGGAACCAGCACATGGCACCCAGATGGAGCCGCCGCGCTGCGCGGCGGCTCTGGACCGCCGTCGTGGCGGCCCTCGCGCTTCCCTTCGCCATGCCGGCGGACGGCACGGCCACGGCACACGCGGCGGCGCTTCAGTGCAGTGTCGACTACAAGACCGACGACTGGGGCTCCGGCTTCACCGCCGGCCTCACCCTCACCAACCGGGGCACCGACGCCATCGACGGCTGGACCCTGACGTATGACTACGCGGGCAACCAGACGCTCACCAACGGCTGGAGCGGCACCTGGTCCCAGTCCGGCACGACGGTGACGGTGAAGAACGCCTCCTGGAACGGCACGATCGCCGCCGGGGCCGCGGTGACCACCGGTGCGCAGTTCACGTACAGCGGCACGAACGCCGCGCCGACGAGCTTCGCGATCAACGGCGCCCTGTGCGCGGGCGCCCACCAGCCGCCGGTCACCGTGCTGACCAGCCCCACCGCCGGCGCCGTCTACACACAGGGCGAGGCGGTCCCGCTGGCCGCCACCGCGGCCGCCGCCGACAATGCGACGATCAGCAAGGTCGAGTTCTACGACGACACGACCCTGCTGGGCACGGACACCAGCGCGCCGTACGCGCTCCCGGTCTCCAGTTTGACCGTGGGCAGTCATTCCCTGCTGGCCAAGGCGTACGACAGCCTCGGCGCGTCCGCGGAGTCCACACCGGTCGGCATCACCGTCGCCTCGGGCCCCGCCGTGGTCGCCTCACCCACTCAGCTGGGCGTGCAGCAGGGCACGTCGGGCACCTTCGACGTGAAGCTGTCGACACAGCCGAGCTCCGATGTGACGGTGTCCGTGGCCCGCACAGAGGGCAACACGGGTCTCACGGTGACCGGGGGCTCCTCGCTCACCTTCACGCCGTCCGACTGGGACACCGCCCGGCCGGTGACGGTCACGGCGGACGCGAACGGCACCGGCTCAGCCACCTTCACCGCCTCCGCGACCGGCCACGCCAAGGCCACGGTCACGGTCACGGAGCTGGCGGCCACGAAGGCGTACGACGCCCGGTTCCTCGACCTCTACGGCAGGATCACCGACCCGGCCAACGGCTACTTCTCGCCTGAGGGGATCCCCTATCACTCGGTCGAGACGCTGATCGTCGAGGCACCGGACCAGGGCCATGAAACCACGTCGGAGGCCTACAGTTACCTGCTGTGGCTGCAGGCCATGTACGGGAAGGTGACGGGCGACTGGTCGAAGTTCAACAGCGCGTGGGCCCTGATGGAGAAGTACATGATCCCGACCCACGCCGACCAGCCGGCCAACTCCTTCTACGGCCCCGCGAAGCCGGCGACCTACGCACCCGAGCTGGACACCCCGGACGAGTACCCGGCCAAGCTGGACACATCGGTGTCCGTCGGCTCGGACCCCATCGCGGGCGAGCTGAAGAGCGCGTACGGCACGGACGATGTGTACGGCATGCACTGGATCCAGGACGTCGACAACGTCTACGGGTACGGCAACGAGCCGGGCAGCTGCGAGGCCGGTCCGAGCGCGACAGGGCCGTCGTACATCAACACCTTCCAGCGCGGACCGCAGGAGTCGGTCTGGGAGACGGTGCCGCAGCCGACCTGCGACGCGTTCAAGTACGGCGGCACGAACGGCTATCTGGACCTGTTCACCGGCGACTCGTCGTACTCCAGGCAGTGGAAGTTCACCGACGCGCCGGACGCGGACGCCCGCGCCGTGCAGGCCGCGTACTGGGCCGACGTATGGGCCAAGCAGCAGGGCAGGGGCGCCGACGTCTCCACGACCGTGGGCAAGGCCGCGAAGATGGGCGACTACCTGCGGTACGCCATGTACGACAAGTACTTCAAGAAGATCGGCAACTGTGTCGGCCCGTCCACATGCGCCGCGGGTACCGGCAAGGACGCCTCCCACTACCTGCTCTCCTGGTACTACGCCTGGGGCGGTGCCCTGGACTCCTCCGCCGGCTGGGCCTGGCGCATCGGTTCCAGCCACGTCCACGGCGGCTACCAGAACCCGCTCGCGGCCTACGCGCTCAGCAGCTACCCCGACCTGGAGCCCAAGTCGGCGACGGGCACGGCCGACTGGGCCACGTCGCTCCGGCGCCAGCTGGAGTTCTACCAGTGGCTGCAGTCGTCCGAGGGCGCCATCGCGGGCGGCGCGACCAACAGCTGGCAGGGCCGGTACGCCTCACCGCCGGCCGGGACGTCCACCTTCTACGGCATGTACTACGACTGGCAGCCCGTCTACCACGACCCGCCGTCCAACCAGTGGTTCGGCTTCCAGGCATGGTCGATGGAGCGGGTCGCCGAGTACTACCAGCAGACGGGGAACGCCACGGCGAAGGCGATCCTCGACAAGTGGGTGACCTGGGCGCTGTCCGAGACCACCGTCAACCCGGACGGCACCTACCAGATCCCCTCCACCCTCCACTGGTCGGGCCAGCCCGACACCTGGAACCCGTCGAGTCCCGGATCCAACAGCGGACTGCACGTCACCGTCGCCGACTACACCAACGACGTCGGGGTGGCGGCCGCGTACGCCAAGACGCTGATGTACTACGGCGCCAAGTCCGGTGACCCGACGGCCAAGTCCACGGCGAAGGCGCTGCTCGACGGCATGTGGGACAACTACCGCGACGGGCTCGGCATCGCCGTCCCGGAGACCCGCGCCGACTACAACCGCTTCGACGACCCGGTCTCCGTGCCGAGCGGCTGGAGCGGCACCATGCCGAACGGCGACTCCATCAACTCCTCGTCCACCTTCGCCTCAATGCGGTCCTTCTACGAGAACGACCCGGCCTGGTCGAAGATCGAGGCATACCTCGCGGGCGGCGCCGCGCCCTCCTTCACGTACCACCGGTTCTGGGCCCAGGCGGACATCGCCCTCGCCATGGGCTCGTACGCGGAGCTCCTGGAATAGCCCCGCCAACGCTCCGCGTACCGGGCCGGGCGGACCCCACCCGCACAGGGGTCCGCCCGGTGGGCGGGCCCTACGCGTAGGCGCGCGCGAGGGCGGTCACGGTCGCCGCGATACGGGCGCGCAGTTCCGGCGGCCCCAGGACCTCGATCACCGTGCCCAGGCGCAGGAACTCGTCATGTGCGTGCTCGACGGACTCGATGGGGACGGTGGCCACGGTCCATCCCTCCTCGTCCGTGCGGCCGCCGCTCTCCACGGCGCGGGCCGCGGGACCGGTGAGGCTCGCTCCCGGGGCGAGCCGCACGACGGCCTCCTGCCGGTACAGCCGGTCGTGGAAGCCACGCCGGTACGCCGCCCGGTGCGCGGCCAGGTCGAAGTCCTCCGGCCGGACGAACTCCTCGCCCGTGGCGCCGAGTTCAAGGATCTGGTCGACGCGGAAGGTGCGCGGTCCGGGTCCGGCGACGACGTACCGGCGGCCCGCCTTCAGCACGAGCCCGTACGGTTCCAGGCGGCGCTCCACGTCGGTGGGTTCGCGCCAGCGCCGGTACAGGACGCGCAGCACACGGCTGTGCCAGACCGTGTCGGCGACGGCCGGGAGACAGGGGCCTCGTCGGCGTCCGCGTACCAGCCCGGGGCGTCCAGGTGGAAGCGGCCGCCGATGCGGTCGGCGTGCGCGCGCAGTTCGGGCGGAAGGGCGGCGCGGACCTTGAGCTGGGCGGCGGCCAGGACGGCGCCGAGGCCCAACTGGGCGGCGGGGCCAGGGGCGCCGGACAGGAACAGGGCCTCCGCCTCGCCCGCGGTCAGCCCGGTGAGGCGGGTGCGGTAGCCGTCGAGGAGCCGGTAACCGCCGGCGTGCCCGGCGTCGCCGTACAGCGGGACACCCGCCGCGTGCAGCGCCTCGACGTCCCGGTAGACCGTGCGCACGGACACCTCCAGCTCCTCTGCGAGCTGGGCGGCGGTCATCCGGCCGCGGGTCTGGAGCAGCAGGAGGATGGAGACGAGCCGGCTGGACTTCACCGCCACATGATGTCAGGGAAGAGGCGGGCGGTCCTTGCGGAACGCCCGCAGGGCGAACACCGGGTCGGGGCGCGCCCGGTCCTGGTCCGGCAGCGCCTCCAGGGCCGCCGCCATGCGCTCGGTGAGCGGCGCGCCCGGCGTCAGGGTGGTGAACCAGCCGCGCCTCAGGTCGGCGGCGGCGCCGCGGGGGCTGCGGCCCTGGCCGAGACCGGGGAAACATGCCTGCCCGGACGGGACCAGACCGCACGCGGCGGCGTGGGCCGCGACCATGTCCGCGGCGTCGCGGGCGGGCCGGCGAGGGCGCGGGGCGAGCACGGCGTCTATGTCGCTGCCCACGTCGTGGGCGGCGGCCTTGTCGACGGTGGTGACGTAGACACCGCCGGGCCTCAGCACCCGGGCGCACTCGGCCAGCACGGCCCGCACGGCCTCGGGACCGTCGACGAGATGGAGCAGCCATATGCTCGTGACCGCGTCGAACGTGCCGTCGCGGAACGGCAGCCGGCGGCTGTCGGCGAGGACGACGGCGCAGGGCAGCCGGGCCGCGGCCCGGCGTGTCATCGCGTGCGCCAGGTCGGTGCCGGTCACCCGCAGCCCTGGCCGTCGCGCGGCGAGCCTCCGGGTCACGATCCCCGTCCCGCAGGCGACGTCCAGCAGCCGGCGCGCCCCCTCGGGTATCAGCCCGAGCACGGCGTCCGCGGCCGCCGCCGCCCGGGGTTCACCCCCGCGGGTCGCGTCGTACGCCGCGGCCTCCTTGTCGTAGTCGAGCATGGTGCTCCCGTTCACTGCGCCCCGTGCCCGGGCGCCAGCTCCTCCACCCTGCGGGCCAGTTCCAGGTCCCGCTCGGTGACGCCGCCCGCGCTGTGCGTGCTCACGGCCAGGGAAACGGTGTTGTAGCCGAGGGTGAGGTCGGAGTGGTGGTCGAGCTCCTCCTGGACCTGGGCGATGTGCACGACCATCGCGGTCGCCGCGAGATGCGAGCCGAGCCGGTAGGAGCGGGTGATCCGGTCGCCCTCGAACGACCAGCCCGGCAGCTTCGCCAGCCGGTCCTCGACCTCCTTCTGCGACAGCGGTTCGACGGGCATGACCGGCTCCTTCCATGCGGCGCGGGGGGGGTGGCCCGCCCACCTTGTCACATCCCCTCGGCGCGGCTTCGTACGCGCGCCCGCGCCGTCAGTGTCGTACGCATTCCGCGGCGAGGTCGTCCGCCACCACGGCGATGGCGGCGCGCCCCTCGACGGCCTGCAGCCACTCCTGCGGCAGCCGGTGGTCGCCGTGCCGGGCGCCGAGGAGGTTGCCGCAGATGGCGCCGGTGGAGTCGCTGTCACCGGAGTGGTTGACGGACAGCAGGAGGGCCCGGCGGACGTCCGGCTCGGCGAGGGCGCAGTACACGGCGATGGCCAGCGCCTCCTCGGCGATCCAGCCCGCGCCGAGCGTCTCGACCCGCTCCGCCGTCGGCGCGCCCTCGGCGGCCAGGCCGAGGGCGCGATCCAGCGCGGCCGTGGTCTCCTCGTGCCCGGGGTGGCGGGCCAGCAGCCGCTGCGCGCGCAGCACTGCGCCCTCCAGGGAGTCGCCCTCGACGAGGTACGCCACGATCGCGGCGAAGGCGCCCGCGGAGTAGTAGCCGGTGGGGTGGCCATGGGTCGTCTGGGCGCAGCGCGCGGCCATCTCGAACGCGGTGCCGGCGCTCGCCCGGGTCAGGCCGAAAGGCGCCGAGCGCATGACCGCTCCGCAGCCCTTGGAGTCGGAGTTGACGGGACCGGGCCGTCCCAGCGCGGCCCCCGGGTCGGGGACGAAGTCCTGGGCGAGTCCGGACAGGCAGGCGTTGCCGGGGGCGCGGCGCGCGTACAGCCAGGGCTGTGCGGCGAGGCCGTCACGGACCCCCGCGGGCGGGCCGGGCAGGCGCTGGGTGTCGAGCCAGCGTCCGTAGGCGTCCCGGACCAGCCGGGACCATCCGCCGCCGATGCCCTTGAGCCGCTCCCGCTCGTGTGCCTGCAGGAGCCCCTCCGCGGTGAACAGGGTCATCTGGGTGTCGTCGGTGACCCGGCCCACGATGCCCTCGCCGTCGGCGGTGAGCCCGCTGACGCCCTGGGCTCCGTGCGTGGCCCGGATACGGTCCAGGGAGGCGAACTCGACGGGATACCCGAGGGCGTCACCGATGGCGCCCCCGAGGAGACAGCCGCGCACCCGGGCCCGGTAGATCGCCGCGGCCTCCCAGAACGGGGTGAGCCGGTCGTCCATGTACCACTCCTCGACTACGGTCGTCCCTTGATGTCCTCCCCCTCGTGAACGAGGGGGATTCCTACGGCTCGCGCTGTAGGGGTTCCTGCTTCAACGCCGACTGCCCTCAGGAGAACTCCATTGAGGTCTGACACCAGCTCCACAGGCGGACACGGCCGGCCCGGCCGCCAGAATGTTCTTCGCCGCGTTCACATCACGGTCATGCACGGCGCCGCAGTCGCACGTCCACGCACGCACGTTGAGCGGCAGCTTCTCGCGGACCGTACCGCAGGCCCCGCACAGCTTGGAGCTGGGGAACCAGCGGTCGATCACAACGAGTTCGCCCCCGTACCAGGCGCACCTGTACTCCAGCATCATGCGCAGAGCCGCCCAGGCCGCATCCGAGATGGCACGCGCGAGGCGGCCGTTCTTCAGCAGGTTGCGGACGGTGATGTCCTCGATCACGACCGTTTGGTTCTCACGGACGAGCCGAGTCGACAGCGTGTGGAGGAAGTCGCGGCGCCGGTCGGCGATCCGCGCATGAACGCGGGCCACTTTCCGGCGGGCCTTCTCCCGGTTCGCCGAGCCCTTCGCCTTCCGCGACAACTCCCGCTGCGCGCGGGCCGGGCGGGCGCGGTCACGCCGCTCATGCTTCGGGTTGGCGACCTTCTCCCCGGTCGACAAGGTCACGAGCGAGGTGATGCCCGCATCGATACCGACCGCGTTCACCGCGACCGGAGCCGGTGCGATCACGTCGTCGCACAGCAGCGACACGAACCAACGCCCGGCGCTGTCACGCGAGACCGTCACCGTCGTCGGTACCGAACCCTCAGGGAGCGGACGCGACCAGCGGATGTCCAGGGGATCCGCCATCTTCGCGAGCGTCAGTTGCCCGTCGCACCAGTTGAAGGCGCTGCGGGTGTACTCGGCCGACGCCCGGGACTTCTTCCGCGACTTGAAGCGCGGGTACTCGGCCCGCCTGGCGAAGAAGTTCCCGAACGCCGTCTGAAGGTGCCGCAGCGACCGCTGGAGCGGGACGGACGACACCTCGGTCAGGAAGGCGAGTTCCTCGGTCTTCTTCCACCCTGTAAGCGCTGCGGACGACTGCACGCAGGAGACACGGCGCTGCTCGCCATACCAGGCCCGTGTGCGCTCCTCCAGCGCCCTGTTGCAGACGAGGCGGACGCAGCCGAACGTGCGGGACAGCTCCGCTGCCTGCTCGCCCGTGGGACAGAAGCGGTACTTGAAGGCCCGCTTGACCTGCCGCGCCACGCCTCACAACCTAGCAGTTCCCCTGTGAGTGGCGGGTGTCGGCTGGTGAACGATGAACGCCGGTCCGCCCTGGCGGCGAACCGGCTCTTCCTGCGCCGCTACGCAGGAGCTTCATTTCTCCCCCGCAAGCGGGAGGTACCCCCACCCCCGGCTGAGGCCGGGGGTATGCACGAAGGAAAGGCCCTATGACTGTTGTCGCGTCCGGCGCCGACGCCTCGTCACCGGCCCCTCCCGGCCCGGGCATCGGCCCGCTGCTGCGCGGGTGGCGGGAGCGGCGACGGGTCAGCCAGCTGGAGCTGGCGCTGCGGGCCGGCTCGTCGGCGCGGCACATCAGCTTCGTCGAGACGGGCCGGTCGCGGCCGAGCGAGGAGATGGTGCTGCGGCTCGCCGAGCACCTGGACGTGCCGGTCCGCGAGCGCAACGCGCTGCTGCTGGCCGCCGGGTATGCCCCGCGCTATCCGGAGACACCGCTGGACGACCCGTCGATGGACGCGCTGCGGGCGGGCGTGGAGCAGCTGATCCGGGGATACGAGCCCTATCCGGCGCTGGTGGTGGACGCCGGGTACGACGTGGTGGCGGCGAACCGCGGCATCACGATGCTTCTGGAAGGCGTCCCTGACCATCTGCTCGCCCCGCCCCTGAACGCGATGCGCCTCACGCTGCACCCCGAGGGCCTGGCCGGGCGCATCCGCAATCTGCGCGAGTGGCGCGACCACCTGCTGGCGCAGATGGACCGGCAGATCGCCCTGCAGCGCTCGGCCGCCCTGCGCGCGCTGTACGAGGAGGTGGCGGCGTATCCGGTACCCGGCCGGAGCGGCCCCGGGCCGGACGGCACGGTGCCCCGCTTCGCGCTGCCGATGCAGATCGAACACGACGGCCGGGTGCTGTCGTTCGTCTCGTCGATCGCCACCTTCAACACGCCGATGGACGTGACGGTGGCGGAACTGGCCATCGAGACGTTCCTGCCCGCCGACCCGGCGACGGTGAAGTACCTTCAGTCACTCGGTTTGTGACCCGTCAGCACTTGGCCCCGGGGGGCCGTCGCTCCCTCCGGGGGCCGGGTCGTCATCGCGGCGGCGGCGCCGCACGGCTCCTACGATCAGGGCCCCCGTGCCCCAGATCGCTCCGACGCCGGTCATGAAGCCGACGATCACGCCCCAGCCGCCTCTGAGCCAGTCCCAGAGGGACGGGAAGAAGCCGCGGGGGGAGGCGGCGGCCTGCGCCTCCAGTTCGAACGGCTTCTCGAACAGGACGGCGTCCGAGTCGCGGTAGTACGAGGTGACCGTGAGGGTCACCGTGCCCGCCCGGTGCGGGGTGATCCACCAGACCCACTCGGCACGGTCCTTCGGGGTCAGGACGGGCTGCCGCCGCGACGAGTTCGTCATGCACCCGGCGTCGCCGTGGCAGGCGAGCCGGACGCCGATGTCGGCCCCGGCGTACACCGTGGAGTCCCGCCTGCCGTCGGCCGGTGCCGGCCGGCCGCCCGAGACGACGACCCGGAATCGGGTCTCCTGCCCCGCCTGGAAGTGCAGCCGGTGCACGTCGTCGTAGGTGACACGGCCCTTGAACAGGGCCCTGCGCGCGCCGTCCAGGGCTTCGACGTAGGTCTGCTGGGTCTGCGGCGGCACCGAGCCCGGCGGCGTTCCCCTCGACGGCATCCACGACCAGACCGACGTGACCAGCAGGCCTGCGGTGGCCAGCAGACCCAGCACGCCCACAGGCAGGCCGGCGGGCCCGTCGCCGCCCCCGGGGACACCTCCCAACGCTGCTTCACGGCCCTCGACTTGGCCATGTTCTGCCCCCTCCCCCGTCTCCCCCGGCATCCGCAGGGCCCCCGGCCCCGGCCGCCCGGAAGCATTGTGGACCCTCAACCCATGAGACCTTCACCCGAACATGCCACACTGCTCACGTTGTTCGACGCGTAGGGGAGGCGTGGCGTGAGTGAGCGGCGTCCTGCGCCCACCGTGGGCCAGGTGGTGCTCGGGCGGCGGTTGCAGGAGCTTCGGGAGGCCGCCGGGCTCAAGCGCGAGGAGGCGGCACAGGTGCTGCGCGTCGCCCCGGCGACCGTGCGGCGCATGGAGACCGCCGAGGTCGCGTTGAAGATCCCGTATGTGCAGGTGCTGCTCACCACGTATGGTGTGTCCGACAAGGAGGTTGCCGCCTTCGTCCGGCTCGCCGAGGAGGCCAACCGACCCGGCTGGTGGCAGCGTTACCACGACGTGCTGCCCGACTGGTTCAGTCTGTATGTGAGCCTGGAGGGCGCCGCCCGCATCATCCGGTCGTACGAGCCGCACTTCGTGCCCGGGCTGCTGCAGACCGAGCAGTACGCGCGTGCCGTGCTGGAGGCCGGGACCGTCGGGCAGGCCCGCCCGCAGGACATCGAGCGGCACGTGGCCCTGCGCATGGCCCGGCAGGAGCTGCTCGCCCGTAAGAACCCGCCCCACCTCTGGGTGATCATGGACGAGACCGTGCTGCGGCGCCCGGTGAGCATCCGCTCCGAGGTGATGCGCGAGCAGTTCGACCGGCTTCTTGAGGCCACCGAGCACCCCAGGATCACCCTGCAGGTCGCGGAGTACGCCACCGGCCCGCACCCGGGCACCTACACCCCGTTCGTGCTGTTCCGCTTCGCGGAGCCGGAACTGCCCGACATGGTCTACAGCGAGTACCTGACCGGCGCGCTCTACCTCGACTCGCGCGCCGAGGTGGCCATGCACCTGGAGGTCCTGGACCACATGTCCGCGAAGGCGGCCTCCGTCCAGCGCACGAGAGCGGTCCTGCGGGAGTACCGCGACGCCTTCTGACCCTTCAGGAACACGCCCCGCCTTCCCGGGCACATCACCCAAGGAGCGACCGTATGACGACCGAACGTGAGGCGGTGCCCGCCCGTATCGACACCGGCCGGCCCCACCCCGCGCGGGTCTGCGACTGGTGGCTGGGCGGCAAGGACAACCACCCGGTGGACGAGGAGCTGGGCCGGAGGATCCTCGCCGCGGATCCGGCCGCACGGCGCGGCGCGCGCGCCAACCGCCGGTTCATGCAACGGGCCACACGGACGCTGGCGGAGGGGGGCGTGCGCCAGTTCCTCGACATCGGCACGGGCATCCCCACCGAGCCCAACCTGCACCAGGTCGCGCAGGCGGTTGCCCCCGGGGCACGGGTGGTGTAGGCCGACAACGACCCGATCGTGCTGCGGCACGCCGAGGCGCTGCTGCACGGCACGGCGGAGGGCACCACCGCCTACGTCCACGCGGACGCCCGCGACCCGGAGGCCATCCTCGCACTGGCGGCCGAGTCCCTGGACTTCGGGCAGCCGGTCGCGCTGTCGCTGGTCGCGCTGACCCACTACCTCGGCGACGAGGTCCACGGTCTGCTCACGCGCTACGTCGAGGCCCTCGCTCCCGGGAGCTGTCTGGTCCTGTCGCAGGTCACCTCCGATCTGAACCCCGAGGCGGTCGAGAAGGCCGCCGGGCTGTTCCGGCAAAGCGGCACACCCTTCTTCCCCCGGTCCCTCGCCGAGTTCCGGCGCTTCTTCGAGGGGCTGGAGCTGCTGGGCCCCGGGGTGATCCCCGTCTCCGGGTGGCGGCCGGACCCGGAGGACGTGGCAGCCCAGGCGGATGGCATCGTGCCGGTGTACGCGGGAGTCGCGCGCAAGTCCTGAACCGGAGCGGGTCCGTCCCTCCGCGCGCCGGACCGTCCCTCCGCGCGCCGGACCGTCCGTTCGCCGCCCGGTCCCTCAGGCGGCCCCGCCCCTGGAGTCCTTGTCGTCGTCGACGATCTCCGCGTCCACCACGCCCTCTTCGCCGGGGCCGCCCTCTTCGGGGCCCTGTTCGCCGCCCGGGCCGCCGGAGGCGGACGGCTGGGCCTGGGCGTACATGGCCTGCCCCATCTTCTGGCTGACGGTGGCGAGCTTCTCGATGCCGGCCCGCAGCGCCGCCGTGTCGGGCTCGCCCTTGAGCAGTTCCTTCAGCTCGGTGGCCGCGGCCGTCACCTCGCCCCTGGTGTCCGCCGGAATGCGGTCCTCGTTCTCCCGTACGAACTTCTCGGTCTGGTAGACGAGTTGTTCGGCCTGGTTCCGGGCCTCCGCGGTCTCCCGGCGCCTGCGGTCCTCCTCGGCGTACTGTTCCGCGTCGCGCACCATCCGGTCGATGTCGTCCTTGGGGAGCGCGGAGCCTCCGGTGACCGTCATCTTCTGTTCCCGGCCCGTCGCCAGGTCCTTCGCGGAGACGTGCATGATCCCGTTCGCGTCGATGTCGAAGGCCACCTCGATCTGCGGCACCCCGCGCGGTGCGGGCGGCAGCCCGGTCAGGTCGAAGACGCCGAGCTTCTTGTTGTACGCGGCGATCTCCCGCTCGCCCTGGTACACCTGGATGCCGACCGACGGCTGGTTGTCCTCGGCGGTGGTGAAGATCTCCGAACGCCGCGTCGGGATGGTCGTGTTGCGCTCGATGAGCTTGGTCATGATGCCGCCCTTGGTCTCGATGCCGAGCGACAGCGGGGTGACGTCGAGCAGCAGCACGTCCTTGACGTCGCCGCGGATGACCCCGGCCTGGAGGGCCGCGCCCACGGCCACGACCTCGTCCGGGTTGACACCCTTGTGCGGGTCCTTGCCGGTCAGTTCCCTGACCAGATCGGTGACGGCGGGCATCCGGGTCGAGCCGCCGACGAGGATGACGTGGTCGATCGCGGCGACCTTCACGCCCGCGTCCTTGACCGCCTGGTGGAAGGGGGTCCGGCAGCGGTCGAGCAGATCGGCGGTGAGCTCCTGGAACTGAGCGCGCGTCAGCTTCTCGTCGAGGTGCAGCGGTCCCTCGGCGGAGGCGGTGATGTAGGGGAGGTTGATGGTCGTCTCGGAGGAGCTCGACAGCTCGATCTTCGCCTTCTCGGCGGCCTCGCGCAGGCGCTGCACCGCCATCTTGTCGCGTCCGAGGTCGATGCCGTACTGGCCCTTGAAGCGCTGCGCGAGATGGTCCACGATCCGCTGGTCCCAGTCGTCGCCGCCGAGGTGGGTGTCGCCGTTGGTGGCCTTGACCTCGATGACGCCGTCGCCGATCTCCAGGAGGGACACGTCGAAGGTGCCGCCGCCGAGGTCGAACACGAGGACCGTCTGCTCCTCGCCGCGGTCGAGCCCGTACGCGAGGGCCGCGGCCGTCGGTTCGTTGATGATCCGCAGCACCTTCAGCCCCGCGATCTCCCCGGCCTCCTTGGTGGCCTGCCGCTGGGCGTCGTCGAAGTAGGCGGGCACGGTGATCACCGCGTCGGTGACGTCCTCGCCCAGATACGCCTCGGCGTCCCGCTTCAGCTTCTGCAGGACCCGGGCCGACAGCTCCTGCGCCCGGTAGCGGGTGCCGTCGATGGACCCCTTGTCCGGGAAACGCCAGTTCGCGTCGCCCATGTGCCGCTTCACCGAGCGCGCGGTGCGCTCCACGTTCGTCACGGCCTGCCGCTTGGCGACCTCGCCCACGAGCACCTCGCCGTTCTTGGCGAAGGCCACGACCGACGGAGTGGTCCGCGCCCCCTCGGCGTTGGCGACGACGGTGGGCTCACCACCCTCCAGAACGGCCACCACCGAGTTCGTCGTGCCGAGATCTATGCCGACCGCACGTGCCATCGCTGTCCCCTTCCGCCAGGGAGGTTCCCACGTTCCATCACAAAACTTGAGTGGCCCCTTGTCAATGCCCCGATCGGTCCCCGTGACTCCCGCTCCGTCCTTTTCACGTACCCGGAAACGGCGGTGCCGCGCCCCCTCGCGACGGGCGCGGCACCGAAGGACGGACGACGGTCAGGCGAGCTTGGCCGACAGCGTGATCGTCGTACCGGCCAGGGCCTGGCTGACCGGGCAGTTCTTCTTGGCCTCCTCGGCGGCGGCGACGAAGGTGTCCTCGTCGATGCCGGGGACCGTGCCCTCGACGGTGAGGTGGACGCCCGTGATGCCCTCGCCCGGCTGGAAGGTGACGTCGGCCGAGGTGACGAGCTTGGCGGGCGGGGTACCCGCGCCGGCCAGGCCGTGCGACAGCGCCATGGAGAAGCAGCTGGAGTGGGCGGCGGCGATCAGCTCCTCAGGGCTGGTCCTGCCGTTCGCCTTCTCGGCGCGCGACGGCCACGACACCGGCTGCTCGCCGATGCCGGAGGAGTCGAACGTGACGACGCCGTTCCCCTCGAGCAGGTTGCCTTCCCAGACGGTGTGTGCGGAGCGCGTGGTTGCCACGGTTCTTCCTTTCGGTAGGGGCCCGTTGCCGGGTTCCGTGCAATCCGATCACACATCTCCCCGTGGCACCCGGCTCACCGCACCCGGAACACCGGCCCGCGCGCGGTGAACGGAAGCCGGGCGCCCTGCGGGATCAGACAGGCGTGGTCACGGCGCACCCGCGGGATGTCGCACCACCCGTCCGTGATGACGGTGACGGCTGCCCGCACGCGGCGGCTCCTCGGGTGTGCGAGTGGGGGCGCGGGTGCGCGGGGTCCGACACGGACAGTGTGGGTGGCCCGATCGTCCGCCGCAGCCGGGATTCGGGCGGTGCACGGGCGCGGCCGCGGCCGGTCAGGCGGCGCGTTCGTCCTCGTTCTCGCCTGCGGTCAGCGGTACCTGGGGGCCGCCGCACTCGCGCAGCCAGCGCCGGAAGACATGGTGGAGCCGCTCCGCGCCGACGAGTTCGGTGCCGTCGGGGGCCGGGTCGGACAGTGCCACCGGCGACAGCAGGAACGGCCGCCCCTGGGCGCCGCCGAGTCCGCCGTGGGAGCCGATCTGCTCCTCGAACGCGAGGACTTCGCCCTCGACGGGGTCGTACCAGGAGTTGACCATGATGTCGGCGGCGTGTGGGAAGGCGTGTGTGCGGCGTACGGCGTCGGCGGCGCCGGGCCCGAAGGGGGCGAGCGGTCCGGCCCCGTCGGCGAGCCGGCCGACCGGGATCTGCGCGCCGTGCGCCCCGAGCACCACCCCGCCGTGCTCCTCGCTGCGCACCAGGACGAAGCCGATGCCGGGGTGGTTGGCGAGCGTCGACAGCAGCGCGGGATGGCGCAGGTCGATCTCCTCCTTGCTCATCCGGTGCGGCACGTCCGGGAAGGAGACGAGCCCGAGGTTGCCCGAGGCCAGCACAAGGGGCTCGGAGCGGCGTGCGGGACGGTGCGCCTCGCCGCTCTCCTCGACGGGCCTGTGCAGTGCCGCCCGGACCGCCGCGCGGGCCTCGGCTCCGCTGTGGGTGTGCTCCGCCCTGCGCGGCACGGGCAGCCCGCAGCCGGCCCGCACCAGATTGGCGAGGCTGAGGCCGTAGCGGCCCTGGAAGGTCTCGCCGGGGCTCTGGCCGTGGTCGGACAGGACGACGATCCGGTACGGGCGCGGAGCGTGCTCGGCGACCTGCGCGAGCAGCGCGAGCGAGCGGTCCAGCCGGTGCAGGACCTTCTCGGCGTCGCGGCTGTGCGGACCCGAGTGGTGGGCCACTTCGTCGTACGCCACCAGGTCCGCGTAGACCGCGCTGCGCCCGGCGAGCATGTCGCCGATCACCGCGGCGACGACGACGTCCCGTTCGACGACGGTGGCGAAGGCGCGGACGAGGGGGTAGAGGCCGCCGCGGCCGACGCGCGGCCGCTGCTTCCTGAGGCGGGCCAGGGCCGACTGGCCGACCTCGCGGCCGGCGTCGGCGACGAACGACATCGCGGTGCGGACGGCGTTGGCGGGGTCGCTGAAGTAGGCGAAGTAACCGGAGCGGGAACGGTTCTCCTTCCCGCGCCGCGCGGAGACGGACAGCACCAGGGCCAGCTGGCCGGCGCCGCCGCTGAAGAGGTTGCCGCGGCTCGCGCCGTCCGCGGTGAGGAGTCCGCCGTCACCGGTCCGCGCCACGGCCCGGCGCTGCAGTTCGGCGGCGCTCGTCGGCCGGTTGCAGACGACGACCTCGCGCTGCTCCTTCTCGTACCACCGGAAGGCCGGGACATCGTGGTTGGAGCCGTGCAGGATGCCGAGCTGGCTGGCGCCCGTCTGGCTGGACCAGTCGGTGCGCCAGGCGGTGAGCCGGTGCGTGGGCCCACGGCCGCCGCGGGTAGCGAGCCAGGAGGCGAGGGTGGGCATGATCCCCTTGTCGACGGCCGCCCTGAGCACATCGTGCCCCACCCCGTCGAGCTGGACGAAGAGGGCTCCCGGAGTGGCGGGCCCGGCCCTGTGACCGGAGCGTCCGCGGCGCCGGTCGGCGAGCCGGTACAGCCGCCTGCGGTAGGCGTCGTCGTCCCGCACGGCCAGGGCGGCGCCGGTCGCCGAGGCGACGGCGGACATCGCGGCGGCGACCACAACGGCGGTCTCGGGCGCCGCCTCGCCGCGCCCGGAGGGGTTGATGCGGAGGGCGACCAGCAGCAGGGACCCGTTGAGGAAGAAGACGAGCAGCCCGAGGACGAGCGCGGGCACGAGCAGCAGCAGCCGCACCAGCAGGGGCCACACCAGGGAGGACAGCAGACCGAAGACCCCGGCGCCCGCCGCGGCGGTCACGGCGACGCGGGTCACGCTGTCGCCGCCCGCGGACTCCAGCCGGAAGTCGGGCAGGACCGCGGCGAGGGCCAGCATGGTGACGGTGGACGCGGCCCACACGGTGATGCTGCGCCACACCCCGCTGAGCACGCTCCGCCACCGCCGGCGCACCACACCACACCTCACGTTCCGGCCCGGTCGGTCCCCGAGGGCCCCTCCCCACCTTGTCACACCGACCGGGGGCCGCGTCACCCCGACCGGGACCGCCGGAGCCCCGCCCCGGTCGGCGGCGGCTGCCACCGGGTCATCGCCCGTCGTAGCCCGCCGTCGGCATCGACAGACGGCGGTGCACCCGGGCCTTCATCTGGGCGTCGTACGAGGGTTCCGCGCGGCCGACCGTCTCGACGCGGACGCCCCGGCGCGCGCACTCCGCGGTGAACTCGTCCACGGAGGCCAGGGCCAGCTCCAGGACGCGCCGGCTGGGGGCGACGAACAGGTCGACCAGACCCGCCTCCACATCCGACCACAGGGCGTTGTGATCGGGGCGCAGACCGCGTACGAGAAGTTCCCGTGTCACCACGTACCCCCGCTCGGCCGCCCAGCGCGCGCACATGGCGTGCTGGCCCCGGGAGTCGACGAGGAAGGGGTTGGCCTCCAGCTCCTCCAGCGGCGTCAGGCTGGCGATCGCCGTGACCCGGACCGCGGCAGGTCGGCCGGAGGCGTCGCGCGTACCGGAGGCGCCGTCCGCATCTCCCATGGAGTCCCCCTCACCTCAGGGTTTCCCCGCCGACCCTACTCCTGCCCGTACGCTCGGGGGAGTCGCACGAAGGAGGCAAGGGAGTGCCGGTGGAGATCACATGGTGGGGCCACGCCACCTGCACGCTCCAGGACTCCGGTCTGCGCGTGCTGACCGACCCCCTGTTCACGCCCCGCCTCGCGCATCTGCGCCGGCGGCGCGGCGCCCCGCCGCCCGCCGAGGCGGCGCTCGCGGACGTCGCGCTCATCTCGCATCTGCACGCCGACCATCTGCATGTGCCGTCGCTGGCACGGCTGGCGCCCGGCACCCGGGTCCTGGTGCCGCGCGGCGCTCCGGACCAGGTGCCCGGGCTGCGCCGGCTCGGCCATCTGCGGCTCACGGAGGTGCTGCCCGGGGACCAGGTGCGGGTCGGTGACCTGGTCGTACGGGTCGTACCGGCGCGGCACGACGGCCGTCGGCTGCCGTTCGGGGCGCACCGCTCCCCGGCCCTCGGGTTCGTCGTCGAGGGTGACGCGCGCACGTACTTCGCCGGGGACACCGGTCTGTTCGAGTCGATGGCCGAGGAGGTCGGACCGGTCGACGTGGCGCTGCTGCCGGTCGGCGGCTGGGGACCGTATCTCGGGGAGGGGCATCTGGACGCGGGGCGCGCGGCGCGGGCGCTGGCCCGGTTGGCGCCGCGCAGCGCGGTGCCGGTGCACTACGGCACGTACTGGCCGATCGGCATGGACGCCGTGCGCCCCCATGAGTTCCATGCGCCGGGTAATGAATTCGTGCGCCTCGCCGCGCTCCGCGCGCCCGAGGTGGCGGTGCATGTGCTCTCCCACGGCGAGAGTGTCCGACCGGAGGCCGCCCGGTGATGGTCCTCGGCGCCGCGAGCACCGCCGTGCCCCCGGAGTCCACCCAGCAGGCGGTCGGCTATCCGTCGCTGTTCCTGCTGGTGCTGATCGGTGCCCTGGTACCGGTCGTGCCGACCGGTGCCCTGGTCAGTTCGGCGGCGGTCGTCGCCCTCCACCACACCGCCCCGCTCGCGCTCACGCTGGTCTTCCTCATCGCCTCGCTCGCGGCCTTCCTGGGGGACGTCACGCTGTACTGGCTGGGCCAGCGCGGGATGCGGTCGAAGAACGGTTCCCGCTGGCTGGAGACGATCCGCGACCGCGCCCCCGAGGACCGGCTGGCCCAGGCGCAGGCGAAGCTCGGCGAGCACGGCATCGCGGTGCTCACCGTCTCCCGGCTCGTCCCGGCGGGCCGCATCCCGGTGATGCTCGCCTGTCTGATGGCCCGGATGCCGCTGTGCCGCTTCGTCCGCGGCGACGCCCCGGCCTGCCTCGCCTGGGCCCTGACCTACCAGCTGATCGGCATTCTCGGCGGCGCCCTGTTCCCGGAGCCGTGGCAGGGCGTGCTGGCGGCGGTGGCGCTGACGCTGACGATCAGCACGGCGCCCGGTGTCTGGCGCAGGATGCGCCGCACCCCCACCCCGTGAGCGCGGGGCCCGGCTCACTCCAGCACGCGTGACGCGCCCACCGGCAGGTCCCACAGGTCCTCGCGGGCCAGCCCCGCCTCCTCCCACGCGGCCCGCACCCGCGTCAGCGGTTCCAGGACCGGCTCCGCCGACAGCACGAACGTGCCCCAGTGCATGGGCGCCATCCGCCGCGCGCCGAGGTCGGCCGTCGCCCGGACCGCCTCCTCCGGATCGCAGTGGACGTCGCTGAGCCACCAGCGGGGGTCGTACGCGCCGATCGGCATGAGCGCCAGGTCGATTCCGGGGTAGCGGCGGCCGATCCGCTCGAACCAGTGGCCGTATCCCGTGTCGCCCGCGAAGTACACGCGCCGTCCGTCGGGTGCCGTCAGCATCCAGCCGCCCCACAGCGACCGGCAGGTGTCGGTGAGGGTGCGCTTGGACCAGTGGTGGGCGGGGACGAAGTCGAAGCGGACCCCGCCCAGTTCGGCGCCCTCCCACCAGTCCAGCTCGGTGACGCGGGTGAAGCGGCGCCGCCGGAACCACGGGGCGAGCCCGGCCGGTACGAACATCGGTGTGCCGGGCGGGAGCCGGCGCAGGGTCGGGGCGTCCAGGTGGTCGTAGTGGTTGTGGCTGATGACGACCGCGTCGACGCGCGGCAGGGTGCTCCACGCGATGCCGGCGGGGGTGATCCGGGGCGGCGTGCCGAGGATCCGGCGGGACCAGACCGGATCGGTGAGGACGGTCAGCCCGCCGATCCGCACCACCCAACTGGCGTGCCCCACCCAGGACACGGCGAGTGTGCGCGTGCCGGCCCGCGGCAGGGGGCCGGGCTCGTACGGCAGCAGGGGGATGTCCTTGAGGCCCTCGGGCCCGGGCCGCACCGCCCCCTCGCGGGCGAAGCGGGCGAACGCCTTGAGGCCGGGCAGGGGGGCGGTCAGCCGGTTTGCGAAGGAGCGCGGCCAGATACGGCGCTCGCCGAGCGGACGCGGCTCGGCGAGCGGCGGGAGCGAGGTCGCCGGCCCGGGGGCCTCGCTCAGCAAGGACGTGGACGCCGGGTCTCCCGGGTACCGGGTCGCCTGAGCGGCATTCGTGGTCGGCTCGGACTGCTGCGTCATCGAGGAGACTCCCGTCGCTGAGCGTCGTCGCGTAGATCGTCGAAGACCGATCCCAAGAGGATCAACGCGCGTTGCACGTGTGGCAGTTCCAACGGCGCGGATGAGAGAAGGCACTGCGCTCGCTCCTCGGCGGTGGTGCCGAGCAGGGGGCCGGTGGGCAGGCGGACGCGAAGCGCTGCCAGGTCGTCCCCGAAACGGTGGCCGCCGGGTGCGGGCATGCCGAGCCGGGCGGTGAGGAAGTCCTCCAGTTCCTGTGCGTCGCCGACGCCGTGCCCGCCGAGCGCCTCGCGCAGCGGGTCGAGGTCGGCGTAGAGGTGGCGTCCTGCCTGCGGCGGCCGGGCGAGGGCGCCCGCGGCGACGACGGTACGGTGCACGGCGGCGGCCACGCGCGCGTGCAGCGCGACACCCTCGGTCAGGCGCCGGGCCACGTCGGCGGGCTCGTCGAGGACGTACACGGCCGCGGCGGCGACCGGGTCGGCTATCCGGGCACCGAGCGCGGTGAGCACATCGAGGACGCGGGCGCGCAGCCCGGCGCCGTCGGCGGTGGCCGGGAAGCGGGCGACGGCGGCGGGCCAGCCGGCCGGGAGGAAGGGCCCCGCCAGGTCGGTGACGACGGCGACCCGGTCGGAGAGCATCTCGGCCGGGCTGAACAGCACCGTGTCGTGCGGCCGGTGCAGGGTGTCGCGCCAGGTCTCGTCGCTGACCAGGTGCAGCCCCTCGGC
>NZ_JBHUDX010000092.1:0-897 GCF_042678285.1 Streptomyces caeni | reverse complement strand
GGCCGCCGCCTCGACGGTCTCGTGCACCAGTTCGGGCGGCGCGACGGTGGCGGTGGGGTCGTCGGCGACCGACAGCACGAGCAGACGCGGCTCGCCGCCCTCGGCGCGAATCCTGCGGACGGTCTCCAGCAGCGCGTACGGGTCGGGGACGCCGCCGCACTCCGCCGGTGTCGCGACGTGGAACACGGACCGGCCGAGCGCGCGGACCTGGGGCGCCCACCAGGCGGCGCACGGCCGGGGGACGAGCACGTCGCCGCCGAGTGCGGCGGTGACCGCGACGAGCAGCGCGCCGGCGCCGGGGGCCGCGGTGACCGCGCCGGGCCTGCAGGGCAGTCCGCGTCGGCCGAAGTACCCGCAGGCGGCGTCGAGCAGCGCGGGCGCGCCGCCGCAGGGGTCGGCTCCGTCGCGGTCCGCGGCCTCGGCCAGCGTGACGGACAGACCCGGCAGGAGGGGCAGTCCGTGGCCGGGAAGGGTCGGACCGTAGCGGACCGGGCCGTGCCCTTCCGGATCCGTCCGCAGCATGGTGCCTCCGCAGCAGTCCGTGGGTGCCGTGGCCGTCCGAGTACCCAGGACCGCGCCCCGCCATGGGCGTCCGGCGGGTGGCCCCGGTCGTCACGGTGTCAGCCGGTGCCGGAGGGCCCCCTCGCGAAGAGCCGGTGGAGCGCGGCACCGAGCGCGCCCACGATCAGCACGCCTCCCGCGACGAGCGCGGGCACGGATACGTTGAAGGAACCGCCCTCCCCCGCGTGCACCCCGTGCTGGGCCCCCACGGGCGGCAGCTCCCCCTTGCCCTGCCCGCCCTCCTTCCCCTTCCCCTTCCCCTGCTTCTGGCCCTCGCTCTTCCCCTGCCCCTGCCCCTGGCTCTTCTGCTGTCCCGGCTGCTCGCCCTGGCCTCCA
>NZ_JBHUDX010000091.1:0-12974 GCF_042678285.1 Streptomyces caeni | reverse complement strand
CGACCTGATCGAGCAGGTCCAGGGCATCATCACGGTCGGCGAGTTCTACGAGCGCGCCGCCGCCGGCCAGATCATCTACACCTGATGGCCGGCATGCTGCCCGGCCTGCCGGACGGGGTGCGGCGAGTGATGGCCGTGGTCGCCCATCCCGACGACGAGTCGTTCGGGCTCGGCGCCCTCCTGGATCTGCTGTCCGGCGGCGGGGTGCCCACGACGGTGCTCTGCTTCACCCACGGTGAGGCGTCCACCCTGCACGGCCGGCCCGGCGACCTGCACACGGTCCGCGCGGACGAACTCGCCTGCGCCGCAAGGGAGCTGGGCGTCGGGCGTGTGGAACTGACCGACCACCCGGATGGCGCTCTCGTCCGTCTTTCGTTGCTCGGGCTCGCCGCGGAGGTGACCCGCCTGATCGATGAGCAGCGTCCCAGCCATCTGCTCGTCTTCGACACCGGAGGCGTCAGCGGGCACCAGGACCATCAGCGGGCCACCGACGCCGCGCTGCTCGCCGCCCGCCGGTCCGGTGTCGCCGTGCTGGGCTGGACTTTGCCGCAGCAGGTGGCGGAGCGCCTGAACGCCGAGTTCGGCACGTCCTTCACCGGCCGGGACCCGGCCGAGTGCCGTGTCGTCGAACCGGTGCCGCGCGAACGGCAACGCCGCGCCATCGCCTGCCATGCCAGCCAGTCGTCCGACAATCCGGTGCTCTGGCGCCGTCTGGAACTCCTGGGCGAGCGGGAGTATCTGCGGATCCTGGAATGACGCGGACCGGCGCCGAGCGTGACTGCGGGGTTCGAACCGCCCCGGATGGGCCCTGTGCCGTCCCGCAGAGTCAGACGGGTGAGGTGGGGAACTCTTGAGGGGATCGAGGCTGGAACGCACCGTGCAGTCACACAGAGTCGGACTGGTCAGTTCGCGGTGATGCTGGACGGTGGTGAGGCCGAGACCTGTGCCTCCCCTCCTACTGTGGAGACCGTGACCGGAGGGATAGTTGGGGGTCATGGCATCCAGGAAGCTCATCTACGACGCCGAGTTCCGTGACGGGCGGTACGGATCGTGGTGGAGACCGGGAAGCCGATTCCGGAGGTGGCTGCGGATCTGGGTATCCATCCCGGGGCGCTGTACAGCTGGGTGTCGCGGGCCCGGCGCAACGGATCGCCGTCGTCGGACCGACCGGCGGCAGAGCCGTCTCCTTCCGGTGGTCGGCTGCGGGAGAGTGAGCGGGCGGAGCTGGAGCGGCTGCGGGCCGAGGCCAGGGAGAAGGACAGGCGCATCCGCGAGCTGGAGATAGGGCGTGATGTGTGCAAGCGATTCACGGCCTTTTGGGTGAGGTAGCTGACGCGGTCCCGGCCGTCGCGGTCGGGGTGATCAGCAGCTGCAAGGCCGAGCAGAAGATTCCCTACCGCGTCGCCTGCCGGGCGTTGGGGGGTGTCGGAGTCGTGGTCTTACAAGTGGCGCGGCCGCCCGACCACCGCGAGTACGCCCACCGGCACACCTTCGCCACCCGCACCGAGGCCCGGATCAGGATCGCCACCTGGATCACCGACTTCTACAACACCCGTCGGCTACACAGCGTATGCGGGTTCAAGAGCCCGATCGACTACGAACGCGACTACCGGGCCACCCTCACCGAGGGACTGGCCGCATGGACCGTCTCCACGCTGCGAGGGGATTGACACGAACCAAACGGATCATGAGGCAGATGCACGGCCGATCCGGGTTTCCCCTACTCCGCCACCGCATCCTCCTACAGTGACCACTACACAGCGCTACCACCGATTACGGGACGGAGCCGTTCGCTACACAGACCCCCAGGCCGCCGCACTGACCAGCCACATGGCCGAACTCGGCCACGCCATCGCAGAACTCACCTTCACCGAAAGCGCCGACGCATGGATGGCCCCGCCGCACTGCGGCTGCGGCACGCCCTCGAACACGTCGGCATTCCCGTACGAGCTGGGCACCGACCAGGCTGTCGTGTACGCCTTCGAGCGGATCGTGACCGGCACCCCCGAACACACCAGTAGCGCCCTGACCGTCTCCACTCTGTGCGCGGAAGCGGGTATCCCGCGCGCCACCTGCTACCGCTCACCCCTGGCGGAGATCATCACCGGACTGCTCCGGACACCGGACGCGCCCCGACCGCAGACCGACACCCTGGCGGCGGACATCGCCCGTCTCAAGAAGGCGGACCGCATGCTGCCGCTCCCGGCACGCGGCCGAGCAGCGGGAGGCACGCGCCACCATCGCCGCCTACGCCAACCACAGCCAGACGCTGAGCCTGCGGAACGCCGAACTCGAAGCGTAGAACGCCACCTTGCGCGAAGCTCTCCGCCAGGGCGGCATCGTGGCCTCCCTCCCTGAGACGCGTTGAGTGCTGCCGCCGGAAGGACTGCCGCGCATCCTCTCCGGTGGGGAGGTGCCCCTATGCCTTTGGACAGGGGAAACAGGGCTGCGTTGAGCCCGGGGGCCGACGCTGACTCCCACATGGAGGGCTTCACCACCAGCCTCTGCCCAATGCTGCTATCCGAGGCGTGCCACGTCGGGATGATCCCGGTCATCAAGCCGGACGTCCCGGAACTTACCCGGGGCTGCCTGGTCCAGATCGATCAGGGCTACTTCCGGGTGGAGAACATCTCGGCGGGGAACGCGAGGTTCATCGAGGCGCAGCCGAAGATCGATGTCGTACACCCTCCCTCCGGAGGGTCATGTCGCTACGCTCTCGCTGTCTTGTGAGGCGCGTTCCTCGGGTTGCAGCTTCAGGACGTCCCGCCCACGCGTACGGTCTATGTCGCGCCATTCCGGTCGCAGTCCAGCCAGATTCGTGGTGAGGAAGTACGCGGTGCCGCAGGCGAGCAGCACCGGCACCAGTCCGACAGCGGTCACCGCTGCCCCGGCGAGCAGCCCGCCGAGAGGGATGCCTGCCCAGGCCAGCGAGTCACCGAGGGCGTTGACCCGGCCCAGCATCCGGCGTGGCACCCGCTCGACGAGGACGGCTCCCAGCACTGGGTTGACGAAGCCGGCACCGAACCCACTGACCGCGAAGACGGCCAGTATCGCCCCCAGCGGGGCATCGAAGGCGAGGATCAGGAACCTCGGTGCCCCGGCCAGCAGGAACCCGGTGAGAACCACCACCCGCCGCCGCAGCCGGTGGGCGACCACCGCGGCGATCAGGCTCCCGCCGACCGCCGCGGCCCCCATCACGCTGCCCATCAGGCCGATCGCGCTCGGCCCGCTGCCGGACTCCCTGGCCCAGACGGGTACGAGCACCGAGGCGATCGCCGCGTCCAGCAGGTTGGTGATGCCGCACATGATGATGACGCTGAGCAGCAGCGGCTCGCCGCGCAGGAAGGTGAAGCCTTCGCCGAACCGCCGCCAGTAGCCCGGCCCCGTCTCCCTGGCCGGCGAGGGGGCCTCTTCGGCCGCGTGCCCCATGCCGCGAGGCAGCGCGAGTTTGATGATCACCGATCCGAGGGCGAAGCAGCCCGCGTTGACGGCGAGTCCGGTCAGGGGACCGAGCAGCGCCACCAGGGACCCGCCGACCGCCAGGCCGACGGTAGAGGCGAGCCGCTCGATCACACCGGATAGACCGGTGGCCCGCTCCAGCGGTACCCGGTCGCGCTCGGCCGCCTCCGGGACCATCACCTCCTTGGCCAGGTCGCCGGGTCCCCGGGCCGCGCCGATCAGCGCGACCAGAGCCAGCAGAAGGGGAAAGGACAGCAGGTCCAGGGCGTGGAGCAGGGGAACCGCGGCGGTGGCGATCGCGCTGGCCAGATCGGTGGTCCAGGAAACGGCCCGCGGGCCGATCCGGTCCACCAGCGGTCCGGTGAACGCCTTGACCACCACGTAGGGAGTCATCTCGCAGAAGGCGACCAGTCCGGTCTGGGTGGCGCTGCCGGTTGTGACGAGGACGAACCAGGGCAGTGCCACAACGGAGATCCGCGTGCCGGTCAGCGAGACAACCATGGCCGCCAGCACCCCGCCCAGCGGCCGTAAGGACCTCTTGCCGGGTATGCCGCCGGTCTCCGAGGCGTCGTCGGTCATGACGTCGGGCTTCCTTCCTCTTCCTGAGGGCCGGAAGGGAGCGACGGCGCGGCAGGCGCATCCAGTTCGGGCAGGATCTGCGTGATCACGGCGACCCGTTCGGCTCCCTCGGGGGCACTGGCCGCCGTCTCCGGCGCGTCTCGCCGGTAGCGCGCGATGACGTTCGTCAACTCCCGGTACAGGGCGGCGGCTTCCTCGGGTGTGAGCCGCAGGGCCCAGTCGCTCATGTCGAAGGTGTTCCGCCATGCGCGGGGCATCGTCTGAAGCTCGTTCAGGGTCTGCTGCGTGCGCAGGGTGTAGATGGCGGCGACGGACTGCTGGTAGGCCAGTGCGGCCTCGGGCTCCCGCTCGGTCAGCTCCGGATCGCTGAGCCAGGTGGTCCGGTGCACCGAACGCCACCAGCGCTCTCGCGCGTTGCCGCGTTCGGTGTCCTCCTCGACGAAACCCGCCGCGCCGAGCTGCCGGAGGTGGTAGCTGGCCGTACCGGAATTCACGCCCAGCCGCTCCGCGAGGCGGGTGGCCGTCGATGGGCCGTACTTCCGCAGCAATCCGACCAACTGCACGCGCACCGGATGCGCCAGGGCACGCAGCCCCTTGGCGTCCAGGACCACCGAGTCCTCTTCAGCGTTCGGGCCATCCGGCCTCACGCGTGGGTCAGTCATACCGCGCACTCTAGACCGCAAAGGGTTGTTCGCAAAGGCTCCTTTGCGAACAACCCTTTGCGGTCTAGGCGGCCCCGCCTTGCTGTGCCACCTCTCAACTATCGGCCGATTGGTGAGCAAGACCCGGTTCAGCCTCCGAGGCGGTGTGCAAGGTGGAGCAGATCTGCCAGGTGCAGCACCCGCCCATTGGATCCTGGGAGAGGGACATGGAGCGGCCGGGTCCAGTGGGCGGGGATTGTATCCAGCCCGTAGTACGCCCCCGCGAGGCCTCCGGTCACCGCGGCGACGGTGTCCGTGTCACCGCCGAGGTCGATCGCCGCGCGTATCGCGTCTTCGAAGCTGGTGGTGGTGCGCAGGGCCCAGATGGCGGAGCCCAGGCAGGGCCAGACGGCACCGTTGAACTCGGTCGCCTGATCGGGGTGCCAGTCGGGCGCGAGGACCGCGTCGTAACGGCCGCGGTGGTCGGGGTGGACAAGAGCCAGGATGTCCGGGAGTGCGGCGAGGGGGTCGGTGTCCTCGAACGTGACGCGGATGAGCTCGTGGAAGACTGCGGTGCCTTCCCAGGCCGCACGGTCACCGTGGGTGAGGGCAGCGATGCGGCGGGCCGCGTCCATGGTGGCTTCTCGGCCGGCGGGTGCGAAGTAGACCGCGGAGGTCGATGCCCGCATCAACGAGCCGTTTCCCGCTGCTCGTTGGTTGACCTGGAAATGGATCGCAGCGGCGAGGTCCCAGGGCATGCCATTGGTCAGGACGTCTTCGGTCTGCAAGCCGATGTCCTTCGGTTCTGATGCTGCCCACTGCTGGAAGCGGGCGAAGATGTCCGGCAGATCCAGTCCGCCCCGCTCCAGCAGCGACTCCGCGACCAGGACGGCCATCTGTGTGTCGTCGGTGGCCTCGCCGGGGTCCCAGCCGCCGCCTCCGCACATCTCGCCACCGGCACCAGGCGCGGGAAACCGTGCGGAGAACGCTCCCTGGGCACCGAACTCGAAGGGACCGCCCAGGGCGTCACCCACCGCTGAGCCGACGACCGCGCCAGCGGCCCGCTGAATCCGCTCCATCCGGCGCAGGTTACCTGTGCCGCGCCGACGGCCGCGCGGCCCTCTTTCCTTCCTCGGCTCCCCGACCCATCGGCGACGAACATGTCTCGTCTACGGAGGTGCGTCACCTGAGACACCCTGAGTCTGAGACACCCGTACAGGTCAGGTTGTCACGACCGGCAATGAGCTTGACTCTGTCGGGGATCTTGAGAAGCTCGGGCTACAGCCGCCGACGGATCGCCAAGACCGTGATCGGGGGATGCCCTGCTGGTCCAGATACGTTTGGAACGTGGTTGGCGGTCGGGGAGGGCGCGGTGCTTCTGGTGGGAGCTGGTCGCAGAGTCGTTCGATGTTGACCGCGATGGCGGTAAGCACGTGCTGGACGTGGGTCTTGTCCAGACCTCGGTAGCGGCATCGCCGCATCTCGTGGCCGTGCGCGAACTCGTTGATCGTGCCCTCGATGCCGGACCTGACCGCGTAGATCCGGCGGCGGGAGGGGCTGTCCTGCTCGGCGCGCGTGCGCCTTTGCAGGTCGAGCAGGTCCTTGAGAGGAAAGCCCACGCTGCGGGACGCCGCGCGGGAGCCGGTGCATCGCGTGCGGGCGGGGCATGGTCCGCACTGGCTCTTGGTGAACTTGACCACGATGAGCGGCGCCGCTTGGGGCGAGGATGTCGGATACGGGCCGTACCAGCTGCGGCTGGTCTGGCCCTGCGGACAGGTCACCTGCCGACGCTCGAAATCGATGAGGAAGTCGTCCCGGCTGAACCCGCCCTGGTCGCGGTGCTGGCGGGTGGGATTGACGCCTACCGGTCCCACAAGGGCAACCTGGTGCTCGCGAGCGGCGTGTTCCTGGTGGACGAGTGTGGTGTAGCCGCTGTCGATGAGGTGCTCGGCGGGCAGCAGGCGGCGGCGCGTCAGCCGGTGGTGGATCCCGGGCAGAGCGTGCGCATCGGAGCCGGTGGCCTCGGTGGTCGCCACATCGGTGATCACGTTGATCCCGTCACCGTCGCAAGTCTCGGTGATGTGCGTCAGGTACCCCTTCCAGCGGGTCGCATGGCCGCGTCGGCTGTAGCGGGCCTGGAGATCGTAGGGGGAGACAATCGTGGTCCCGGACGGCGGCAGGCCCCCGCCCTCGGGCGTGCGCCAGCGAATCCTGTCGCGCTCGTCGATCAGGTAGTTCTGCACGAAGACCTCCCGCAGGGCCTTCACCTGCGGCCCGGGGCGGGAGGCGGGCCGACGCTGGTGAAGGTGCATCAGCAGCAGGTGCGCGTCGGCTCCGGTGCGGTTGATCCTGGTCTTCGGGTGCGTCGGGTTCTTGCCCAGGCGCACCGGGCGGCCGTAGCGCTCGCCCCATTCCTCGATGACCAGTTCGGCCAGCACTTGAGGGGCGGTGCGGGCGAGCTCTTCCAGGGCCGCGCGCATGGCCTCGGTCACCAGCTCCCGACGGGTCAGATCACGCACGGCTGCCAGGATGTGGGTGGAATCGGTGCGCTGGCGCCCGCGCTCCTTGACCAGTCCGGCGTCCCGCAGGCGTTCCAGCGCGAGGTCCAGCAGAAGGCCGGCGCGATCGCCCTCGGCGAGCCGGTCGCGGAAGTCGGACAGCACGCTGTGGTGGAAGCCGGGGTTGTCCAGGGGCAGGGCGAGAGCGTACTTGAAGTCGATCCGGCAGCGCACGGCCTCGGCAGCCTGCCGGTCCGACAAGTTGTACAGGAACTGCAGCACGCTGACGGTGGCCAGCTGGGCGGGCGATAACCCGGGCCGGTCATCGCGCGGGTACCAGGCCCGGAAGTCCTCGTCCCGCCACAGGCCGTCGAGCCGGTCCCGCACCCACATCGCCGTCGTCCCACTCGGATTGCTCGCCCGTGCGACCTGCGCCGTCAGGGACGGAACGTGCTCACCGGGACGGGGACGGACGGACATGGAGCACTTTGCGACGTACCTGGACCTCGAACCGTCCCGAGCATGCCGTTTGATCAAGCCATCGCACCGTAGAATCTCAAGATTCCCGACAGAGTCAAGCTCAGCACAGCTGAGCAAGCGTGCCGTGCCCGCACCGGGTGACGCCCCTTCGTTCCCGGCCGCAAGCCCCTCACACGCAAGCTGGTGGCCCGCTTCGACCGCTGGCCCGTGCTCTCTTCGCCAGCAGCGTTGCCACGCCCAGCAGTACGACACCGATGGAGAGAACGGCGAGCGGAGCCGCAAGAGAGTTCGGCAGGTACCGTGCGGCCGTCTGGGGCACCACCTCGATCACACCGAACGCGCCGATCGCGAGCAGCCACACACCGCGGATCACCACCCCACCGGCGAGCAGCGCACCCACGGTGAGGAGGGCGACGACGTGACCGGCCGCCGTCTCCATCATCAGCTGTGCGCCGACCAGCAGCCCCACCGCGGTGGCGAGGTACCCCGCGGTGAGCGGCCGTACGCGCCCGCGGTAGGCCATCGCGCCCCACCCCACGGACAGCAGCCACACGGCCAACCCCAGCACCCATCCGGGCGCGTTCCGATCGATGCTGGCAATGCCGGCGTCGAGGGTCACCGCGGCCCCGGCGAACACGGCGAGATGCTGCAGCGCCGCCTGGGTACGCAGCCAGAGCAGCATGGCGTAGGCCGTTGCCATCGCCGCGGACAGCAGTGTCCCGTTGCTCGCGGACAGATGCCAGACGTGCGCGCTGAGCACTCCGCCGAGCGCCGCCAGGGAGGCGGCCGACATCAGCCACAACACGCTGCGCAGCCGTTGCAGGGCGGGGTTGCCCTCGGTGTGCACGGCTGCGCCGGTGGCCCCGAGCAACACGGCGGCCGTCGCCGCGAAGCCCGCCTCCGCGCTTGGCGGAATGTCCGACCACAACTGGACCACCGCGATGAAACCCGCGATGATCGCCATGGCCCCGCCAAGGTAGCCGAGCGCTTCGACGACCATCGAGCCGCGGCTACGGTCGCCGTCCCTGGGCGCGGTACCCGGCCGGCCTGCGGCGTTGGCGCGTGCGACCTCGGCTGTCTCGATCCGTGCTGCCTGCTCGGAACTGATCAGGCCCTCGGCGACCCAGCGCGCGAGCTGGGTATGCACACCGGGCTCGGGCCGTTTCACGGTCATGGCCACCTCCTCGCTCGCCGCCAGTGTGGACCGATGTGCGCTCGGCGGCTACGGCCGACGGGCCCGTCGTTCTCGCCGTTCGGCCCTGTCGGCCCGCGCCACAGCGGTCACCGGCCGCGCACATCGCAGGCGGAGCATCCCTCGCCCCGGCTTCGGTTTCGCCCCGACCGGCGGCATCGTCCTCTGAGCCGTCCAGGGCTGCGGCCGCGGGCTGGAAGGGGACGGGATCGGCCGCGTCTGGTCCTGGTCCACGGAGGTTGCGCTCGACCTGCCCAGCTTCCAGCCGTGCGGCAGGTGGATGAGGGGAACGTAGCGTGGGGCCCGGTCGACCAGGGTGCCGATCGCTGAGGCGTACCCCTTCCCGATGATGAGGGGCTCGGCGGATCCGCTGGAGGCGGTGGAGACTGACCGTTACGTGTTGGACATGGCCGGGAACCCGCCGCTCGGCTCGGCAGACAGGTCGCCCTGGGCCGGCATGTCGGGCGGAGCTGTCTGGTGTCACGGCGTCCTCGTCGGCGTCGCGGTGGCGGACCTCCCGGGCTGGCCGCACAGCAGGCTGGAGTCCGTCCCTACCTACGCCCTGCTGGCCGACGCCGGTTTCCGGGAACTGGTCCATCGACACACCGAACGGGGCGTACAGCTGGAACCCGCCGAGTTCGCCGACGGCGCGGAGGCGGCGGCCCCGCTGATCCCCCGGTCGGTGGCCTCACTGCTCCACCCCCGCGCCGAGACCGTGCGGTTCTCCGGCCGCCGCGAGCTGCTCGCCGAGATGACCGGGTGGAGCACCGAAGGCGACGACGTGTCAATGGCCCTGCTCACCGGGGCTGGCGGGGCCGGGAAGTCCCGGATCGCCCGTGAGCTGGGGCACCGGCTCGCCGCGGCGCGGTACGCGATCGTGCACCTGACGCGCCACGAGAACGCGCGCCACTACCGCCTACTCGCCCGGACCACGGCCCCGGTCCTGCTTGTCGTCGACTACGCGGAGAGCCGCGTCGAGCAGGTCCGCGCGCTGCTGGACGAACTGGTCCGCCGCCCGCGCGGCATCCCAATCCGGGTGTTGCTCATCGCCCGTGCGGTGGGCCGCTGGTGGGACGAGGTGCGCGAGAGCGGCCCCGAGGCAGCCGAGCTTGCCGAGCGCGCGCGGCGCTGGTCGATCACGGGCACCGAGTCGCTCGGCATGGACGGGCGCGAAGCGTTCCACACGGCGGTGACCGACCTCGCCCGCGGGGTCGCCCAACTCGGCCTCCCCACGCCCGTCTCGCCCTCCGCAGACACGGGGCTGCGCCGTCCGCTGCGGACCGTGCTGGAGATCCATATGGCGGCTCTCGCGAGCCTTCTCGCACCCCACGCGGCGACCACCGTGCGGGACGCCCAGGACACCCTGCTCCGGCACGAGGCCGCGTACTGGAGGAAGACCTCCCGGAAGGCACCCCTCGACGGCCTGGGTGAGGACGCCCTGCGTAACGCCGTCGTCACCGCCACGCTGGTGGGGCCCGTGCCCCGAGACCGCGCCCACGCGATCCTCACGCGCGTGCCGCGCCTCGGCGACCAGCCGGAGGCCGTCCGCCGCGCGGTCGCGGACTGGCTGGTCGACCTGTATCCCCGCCCCGACTCCACCGACATCGACACCTGGCACTGGGGCACGCTGGAGCCGGACCCTCTGGGTGAGTACCTGGTGGGCACCCAGGTCGTGGGGGAGCCCGAGATATTCCTCCGGCTCGTCAAGGAACTGAGCAACGAGGAGATGGCCAATGCCCTGCTGGTGTTGAGCAGGGCCGCGGCGTGGACGGACGGGCTGACGGCCGTCCTTCGGACGGCCGCACGGACCGCCCCGGGGATGCTCGCGCCCCGTCTGGTGGGGGCGGCGACGCGCAGCGCAGAACCGGCGCTGCTGATCGACGCGTTGGACGTAATCCTCACAGAGGGGCTGTTGGCGCCCGAGCACTTGCAGGAACTCGCGCGGCGGACACCTGTGCTGACTCAGGCGTTGGCCGACTGGAGCGTACGACTGACGCGCCGACTGACCGAAATCGCAGAAGAACGCTCGGCCGATGACCCAGTGAAGCGCGCGGGCGCCCTGCTCAACCTCACGACGAGGCTCCTGGCCGCCAAGCGCCACGAAGAGGCACTGACCACCGCTGCGTCGGCGCTGGCTCTCCTCGACACTGTGCCCACTGCCTTGGAGCCGCTCCGTGCTCCGCGACACGACGGACTATGTGCAGGGCCTGCTGACCGCGCTGAACAACCAGGTGAACTTTCTGACGCTCGCACGCCGGTTCGAGAACGCCGAGCGCGCCGCGGCCGAAGCTGTGACCGTCCTGGCACCGCTGGAGCTGCCGGAGGAGCTCGCCGACGCCCATCTGGGGCACGCCAGAACCCTGCTCGCTCTCGACCGCCTCCCGGAGTTCGAGACGGCCCGCAGCGCCGCCCTGGAGCTCTACCGGCGCCTGGAGGACGACTCGCCGGGCGGCTACGCGCAAAAGATTGCCGAGGCCCAGTCCCTCGGCCTCGAGCCCCCTCAACCCGCCTCCCGGTAGGGCGCCTCCTCCAGGTCAAGCCGCCTGTTCGACCTGAAGAAGTTAAAACGGCGCGCCACCGGCCACGAGGGCGGCGGCGCGCCAGCACCCGGAGGCCCTCGGTGCGGCCGAGGGCCTCTCTGGGGCCTCAGCCGAGCGCCGCCCCGTCCTCATTGGTGCCGCGCAGCACCATCGCCGAAGCCGCTGCGGCGCCGAGGGCCTGGGCGGCGGCGCCCACGTGGTCGGGCGGGAGTACGGCAGCGGCCACCACCACGACCACTCCGACGAGGATGACCTTGAGGCGAGGCTTGCTGTGGAGGGGGTGGCGGGGCTCATCATGAGAAGAGGGCGTCAGCACTGTTGCCGTCCTATCTGCCGCGCAAGCGGCGGTCCAGCCGCCAGGCGTCCTCACGATGCTTGCGAGGCAGAGGCGCCTGGCGGCTGCTGGAGTTGGTGCGCCAAGTCTCATGACGTTCTTGCAGCTTCAGTAGGGGGGCGAGACAATGCACTGACAATCCGTGCTTTTGGCGAGACAACAGGTGTAGACCACATGCCGCGTCGCGCAACACCTCTTGACCCCGAGGACGGCCCGGAGGCCCGGTTTGCCCTCGCGCTCCGTCAGTTACGTGACCAAGCTGGCTTCGAGGCCAAGACGATCGACGCCATTGCAGCAAAGAGCCACATCCCCAAATCGACGCTGTATGCCGCGCTGCGCGGCAAGCGCATCCCTACCGTCCCTGTCCTCGCAGCGCTCGTGCAAGCGTGGAACGGGGACCCTGCGGAGTGGTTGGCACGACGTACTGAGACTGAGCAAGAGGTCGAGCGTCTTCGCCAGCAAGCCATGGGCCGCCTCCAGTCCCATCCGGGGCGCCTTTACGACGTGCCACAGCCGAGGCCCGCAAAGTCCAAGACACCCGCGCCCCCCGGCGAATCTGCATGGACAGAAGGGCTGCAAGCTGACGGGGGCACTGAGGGCGGGAGAGCCGGTACATCGCATCCTTCCGGCGAACCCGCGGAGCTGGAGCTGCTGCTCCGCCGCGCGAACGAGCCTGAACTCCTTCGCCGGTTGACGGATCCTGCTGCGACCGACACGGCCGAGATTTGGGCACTTCGGCGAAAGGCGGCCTGGGAACCGTCGATGCGTGACATCGCCCGCATCGCTCGGATGCGGGCGACGACGGTGAGCAAAGTCCTCAACGGCAGTGACCGATCCCGACGGAACGTCAAGCGACTGCTCAAGGCCTTCAACGAAATTGAACGGCTCATCCATCTTCAGGGGCATATGCGCGCGAGGGGCCTGATGTAGTTCAACGGGAACGACGAACAGCCCGCGCATCAAAGCAGTCCCCAAGATTGATCATTTGGAGCTCGAGGGCCTCGCGGCGCAGGCCCTTGGCGCGCTCCCGCAGCTGCCGGACCCGTCGAACGCCTTGACCGCGCCGTCGAGGAGGGCGTCCAGCTCGTCGTCGTTGAGGGCGGTGATGTCCTCGGGAAGGGAGAACTCTTCCATTGGGCGGGGGGACCGCGTGACTGTCAATTCCCCTCGCAGCGTGGAGACGATCTATGCGGCCAGTCCCTCGGCGAGGGCGGCTCGGTAGTCTCGTTCGTAGTCGATCGGGCTCCTGAA